>CAYNIS010000005.1:6807-16916 GCA_964397055.1 uncultured Rhodospirillaceae bacterium
CGGTGCCGGTGCCATGGAGGCGATGCCGGATGATGCAAGGGGTCCGGGGAGGCGCTTGCCTCCCCGGGTTCACGCCTGAACGGTGCCCCCTTTGGACGTGAGTGTTTTTCCGGGGGATCCCCCGGACCCCCGGCGCGACCTGGTTGCCCGCCGAACGCGGTGCCGGTGCCATGGAGGCGATGCCGGATGATGCAAGGGGTCCGGGGAGGCGCGCTTGCCTCCCCGGGTTCCGTGTCTTCCTCCGGCTCCGGACCGTCTTCAGCGTCGCCCGGCCGGGCCGCGGGCGTAATGCCGGGCGAGGAGGGCGAGGGCGGCGGTCACGATGCCGGCGGCCCGTTCCGCCCCCAGCGGGCGGCAGCCGTCGAGGCCCCGGCCGCCGAAGCTGCTGAGCGTTTCGCCTTCGCCCAGGACCAGACGGGCGGCGAGCCCGGTCGGGCTGTCCGCCCCGCCGAGGGCTTCGAGAGCGCGCCACAGCCGGTCGCGGGCGTCGAGGGCGTACGGGTCGGTGCCGCCGCTGCCGGGGCGGGCGCCCCGGCCGGGTGTGCGGGTCGGATCGGTGGCGCGCAGAGCCCCCCGGAAGGCGGCCTCGTAGTCCGCTTCGAAGCGGCGCCCGGCGGTCAGGTGGTCGTCGCCGATACCGCCGCGCCGGCGCATGTTTGCCAACGTATCGTACGTTGAAACACGCCGTCCGCCGCCCCGGTCCGGTACGGTCGGATTACTTCTTTCGCTTTTCCGTTCTGCTCGAACGCGTGCCATGGCTCTCCCCGGATGAAGGTTACCGGGAAAAGCGTACGCCAGAAGAATGCGTATGAAAAGAACAAAAAGCGACCGCGCGACCGTCAGAGGAAGTTCACGAGGCTGAGATCGCGCAACGAGGCGGTGGTCGAGAAGATCGCTTCGAGCTGCGACTGGAGGTTGGAGAGATCGGTCGCCGCCTGGGCGATGTCGGCATCCTCGACATCGGCGATGAAGCCTTCGATCACGCCCTGCGACTGCTCGTGCTTGACCTGGGTCTCGTCCATGATCTGGCGGGTCAGGCCAAGCTGGGCCTGGGCCGTGTCGATGCGGGTCGCCCCCTGGTCGATGAGCTGGCTGGCGCCGGTATAGATCTCGAAGAAGTCGGCCTCGCGCGCCGGGTCGTATTCGAGGTTCGCGAGCAGTGCCAGCCCACGCATGATGTCGCCGAAACCCTGGTCGTCGGCGCGCACCGTGTAGTCGGCGTCGAGATTGTCGTCGATGCGCACGCTGACCGGCCCGGCGGCCGCGAGCGTGCCCGAATGGCCGAGGGCGGCGTCGGTCAGGCCGTTGACGTTGGCGAGGGTGACGGCCCCGGTCTGGCCGCCCAGGAAGGCGGTGATCTCGCCCTGGACCGTGGTGTCGAAGGTGGCCGCGTTGGCGGCGTCGATCGGGGCGTTGGCGATGTCCGTGCCGGCGAACAGGAAGCGCCCGCCGGTCGAGGTGTTGAGCACCTGGCGCACCACGTCGAGCGCCTTGCGCGCCTCGTCGCGGATGACGTCCATCGGCGGCTCGCCCGACAGCGGGAACTGGTTGGTGGTGACGAAGACGTCGCGCGCCACTTCCGTGATGCGGTCCATGGCGTTGTCCATGACCGTCGCGCGTCCCTGGGCGAGGTTGATCGAGGTCGTGTAGCTCTCGATCCGGTTGAAGTCGGCGCGCAGGTCGATCGAGCGGCCGGATTCGAGATCGAGCCCGGAAAACTGCTGGGCGCGCTTGCCGGTCGAGATTTCGATCTGGGTTCGGTTCACCTCGGTCTTCACGTCGCGCAGGATGGTGCGGATGTGCTGGTTCTGGCCGAGGCTGGAAACGCTGATGGTCATGGCGCTCATGTCCGCTTGGTCGCGATCATCCCGCCGCCGCCGCGCTTGGCGCGGGGCTGGCCAGGATAGCTCAGATCGAGTTCAAAAGCTCCTGGAACAGCTGATCGACGGTCTGAACCATGCGCGCCGAGGCGGCGTAGTTCTGCTGCAGCTCGATCAGCCGGGATACCTCGATGTCGACATCGACACCGGATTCGTTGAGCAGGCGGCGCTCGAGGGTGTCGCGGTAGCTCTGCTCGGAATCCGCCCGGCGGATGATGTCGGCGTGCTCGGTCGCCTGGTCGGTGATCAGCGCCCGGCTGTACTCCTCCAGCGTCGCCGCCGTCGGCAGGCGGGTGGTGACCGCGAGGTCGGGACCCACGCCCGTCGCCCGGAACGGCACATGGGCGGTGCCCGCGGTATCCTGGAACGGCCCGAAGGTGAAGTTGATGACGTTCAGCATCACCGTGTTGTCGCCGGGATCGACCGCCGGCCCGCCGCCGGTGCCCTGGCGCACCAGGGTCGGGTCGCCCGCGACAGTCGTGTTGACCTGGATCTCCGCGGCGAAGCCGACATAGGCCGGCGGCACGTCGGCCGGGATCGCCCCGGCGGGATCGGTGAACAGGGTCAGGTTCTGCGCGTCGAAGCGCAGCGCCGTCTTGTGCGCCAGCTCGTCGATCTGGGCCTGCTGGCGCGGCAGGATGGTGTCGCGCAGCTCGACCATGCCGCCCAGCCGGCCGCCCAGGCCGCCCGGGATCAGGTCGGTGCCCGTGGTCGGGTCGTTGAGCCGGATCGGGGCCGCCGAGGTCGGATGGAACGAGGCCGGCGACAGCGGGGTCGGGTCGAAGAACAGCTGACGGGCCTGGCCGTCGGCCAGGGTCTGGCCGGTGCGGGTCTGCACCACGATCATCCCGTCCGAGCGCTTGAACGAGGTGATGTCCATCTGTTCGGCGACCAGCCGGATCGCCTCGTCACGCTGGTCCTCGAGATCCGCGGTCGAGTTGCTGCCCGCCTGTTCGAGGGCGATGCGGGTGTTGAGCCGGGCGATGTCGGACAGCTGCGAGTTGATCTCGTCGACCGAGACCTCCATCGCGTCCTGGACGTCGTTGCGGATCGCGGTCAGCTGGGTCGAGGTGCTGTTGAAGGTGCGGGCGGCCTGCTGGGCGCGTTCGACGGTCGCGCGCAGATAGACGTCCTCCTCCGGGCTGGCGGCGAGTTCGACGAAGCTGTCGTTCAGCTTCGACAGGCTGTGCGCGATCGAGCCCTCTTCCTCGGGCTTGCCGTAGATCGCCTGGACCCGTTCCAGATAGGCGTCCTGGACCTGGAGGCTCGCGACGTCGCCGGAGGCGCGGAAGTAGTCGCGTTGCAGGTCGGCGTCGAGATTGCGAATCTCCGGCAGCGTGAATACGCCGATCGGGTCCGCCCCGGCAATAAGTGTCTCCTGCGGCAGAATTTTCCGGGTGTAGCCCGGGGTCTGGGTATTCGCGATGTTGCGCGACGTGACGTCGATCGCTTTCTGCGCGACTTTCAGCCCGGAAACAGCTGCCTGAAGTGCCCCGATGCCCATGGATCATCTCGCCCGGGTTGCTCTGCCGGGCGGGGACGTGTCTTTCCTGTCACGCCGGCCCGGGTCTCTCGGCAACACCCCTGCAACCCCGATGCCAGCCTGAAGCCGTGCAGGCGGTCCGAAGGCGGACTGCCGGCCGACGCGCTTCCGGCCGATCAGCTTCCGGCCGACGCGCTTCCGGCCGACGCGCTTCCGGCCGATCAGCTTCCGGCCAATTAGCTGCCAGGACGCGCGATGGCCGGTCGGGCGAGGCCGGGATCCTTGGAGGCGGGATCCTTGGAGGCGGGATCCTTCATCTCGCTCCGGGCGCGCACATCGGCCTCGGCCTCCGGGCTCGGCAGCTGGGTATCGAGGCCCGCGACCGGCTGCGGGGTTCTGACTGCCTCGATGGTGCGGCCGAGATGCTGGTCGATCTCCTCCACATGGTCGGCGATCGACGCCCCCGGCGCCCCCGGGATGGCGGCCGTGGCGAGGGCGATGTCGTAGCCCTTGGCGGCCGCGGCCTCGGCGATCTGGTCGAGGTCGCCGCCGACCAGGTTGGCTTTCTGGATGGTCGCCTCCCAGGCGGTGCGGTGCTCGGCGAGGGCTTCCTGCAGGGCCTGGTAGCGTTCCCGCAGCCCCTCGTCCTCGGCCAGGCGCTGATCGAATTCGGCACGCAAGCTCGCGAGGTCGCCGCCGGCGCGCATGGCGTGAACGGCGGCGATCGGGTCGCTGCCGGCCGCCGCGATCGCCGCCTTGATGTCCTGGAAGCCGGGCTCGGCGACGAATTCCTCGGCCGTCGCGATCACCTCCTCCGAAGCGCCCTCGGCGAATTCCAGGGCGTCGGCCAGGTGCGGCCGGTCGACGACCAGGCGCGGCCCCTGGCGCAGCGGCGACCACAGGCCGGGATCGCCTTCGTTCTGGGTGTAGCCGGGCGGGATCTGGACCATGAGCCGAACACTCGCTTGCCAAGAGGAAACCGATCGGGGCCGGCCCGATGGTAGGGGACCGGCCTTATAGTGGAGAACCGATTGGGTCATCTGAAGAGCGCCGACGCGAAGGGGGCCGCGGACGGCCCCCTTTTGCACGACACAGCTTGTGGCATCGGCGTTCCCGGCCCCACCGCCTACGGCGTGGCGCCAGCCGCCGGGATCAGGGTTTCGTCGATCGGCTCGCGGGCGGCTTCCGCCTTCATCGCGAAGCGGGTCGCACGGATGCCGACCAGGCGTTCCATCAGCTGGTAGTTCCGCCACTTCATGCGCAGGAGCATGCTCGCCATCATCGCCTGCTCACGCGCGACGTTGGCCGGCTCCATGCCCTGCAGCTTCATGTACCAGCCGGTGCCCTGGAACCGCCGGGACGCCAGCACCTCCATGATCTGGTGGCTGGAGATGTGGTCGGGGATGCCGTCGGTCGGCACCCCGGCCTCCTCCAGCATCTGGCGCGCCCACTCGCCGAGCGGTTCGATGTCGTTGCCGCCGGCATCCTCGGTCGGTGGCGGGGTCCGGTGGGCGACCATGTCGACCAGGGCCGCCTGCGCCATCATCAGGCGCGAATCCTCCGACCGGCGCCGCATGAAGGCACGCAAGCCCGCATTGGACGTCAGCATGGTCGGCGGGATCACGTTCTCGACGAACGGCTGGGTGAGGTTCATGACCAGCTCGATCGCCGCCGCCTCCTTCGGTGAGGGATCGTCGTTGAGCTGGGCGCGCGGCGCGAAGCTCAGGGTCTCGAACAGGGTCGCGGTCTGGATGTCGGCGTCGGTGATGCCGGTGATGTCGTCGATCCCCGGGCCGGCGCCGGCGCCTTCCTGGCAGATTTCGCCGAAGCGCGCCGGGTTGCAGTATTTCTCCGTCCAGTCGTTGTAGCGCACGATGATGTCCATCGTCGCCCCGGACCCCGCCGGGCTGCCGAGGTCGTTGCCGCCGCGCGCCATGATGCCGTCGGTGACGACGGCGCGCTGGTAGGCGACGGCCTCCGATGCGGCGTTCATGCCGCGTGCCCCGGAGGCGTTCTGGCAGAGCGAGAAGGACGGCTCGAAGTCGCGGCTCGCCTGCAGCTGCTGGCGCTGCAGTTCCTGCTGGGTCTCGGCGAGGTTGTCGCCGTCCTTGATCGAGGCGATCGATTCGGCGAGCCGCTGGTTCGACTTCGCCGCCTGCTGGGCGGATTGCTCGATCGCCTGGGTGATCAGCTGTTCGGACAGTTCGAGGACGGTGTCCCAGGCGGTCTGGACGGTCTGTTCGCCGCTGGTCACCGCCCCCTGGATGGTGCCCTGCATGGCGGGCTGCAGCGTGCCCGGCGGCAGATAGGCGTGGGCCGGGCCGCTCGCGCCGATGCCGGCGGCGAGGGCTGCGGTGGTCGCGGCAAGGCGGTTGCGGTTCGGCACCCGTCGGATCGCGGACATGGCTGTCTCCTCCATCTCGCCCGGGCGATTACGGCGCGGTGCCGCGCGTCGGGATCAGCCGCACCGGCAGGTCCTCGCGGGTGTCGTCGACCTCCATCGCCAGCGTGGTCGCCTCGAGCGCCACCAGGCGTTCCATCAGGTTGTAGGTCTCCCACTCCATCTGGAGGAGGAGGGCCAGCGACTGGGCGGTCTCGCGGTCGACGTTGGTCGGCTCCATGCCCTGCAGCTTCATGTACCAGCCGGTCCCCTCGAAGCGCTTGGACGAGAGGATCTCGAAGATCTGGTAGAGGCTGATGCGGTCCGGGATGCCGTCGGACGGCACGCCGACGTCTTCCAGCATCTCCCGCGCCCAGGGGCCGGACGGTTCGATCGCGGTGCCGCCCTCGTCGGTCTCGGGCGGGGCGGTGCGCACCGACACCAGCTGCAGGAGGCTCGCCCGCGCGAGGTCCATGCGCGCGTCTTCCGAGCGGCGCTGGTTGAGCGCACGCCGGCCGGCCGAGGAGATCAGCATCGCCGGCGGCAGCTTTTCCGGCACGAACGGTTCGGTCAGGTTCATGATCAGTTCGAGCGCGGCCGCCTCGCCGTCGGAGATGTCGCGGCCGTCGCCCTCCGGCGGCTGGATCGTCGCCTTGGCGAACAGGGTCGCGTCGACCTGGATGTCGGCATCCGGCCGCGCCGGGCTGCCGCTGCCCGGGGTCTGGCCGGCGCTGCCGGCAAGGGTCTCGCAGACCTCGCCCCAGCGCCGCGGGTTGCAGTACTTCTCGCCCCAGTTGCGCGAGCGGTAGGCGATGTCGGTGAACTGGCCGCGCGCGGCCGGAGCACCGGCGCTGCCGGTCGACCGGCTCTGCAGCGCCCCGGCGAAGACCATGCGGTTCTTGCGCGCGGTCTCGGTCGCGGCGGTCAGGCCCTGGGCACCCGACGCGACCTGGCAGGTCGAGAACGAGGGCTCGAATTCGCGGCTCGCCGAGAGCTGGATCCTCTGCAGCTCCTGCTGGGTCTCGGCGAGGTTGTCGCCGTCCTCGATCGACGCCAGCGATTCGGCGAGGCGCTGGTTCGACTTGCTTTCCTGGTTGGCGGCCGCCGGGATCGCCCCTTGCGTCGGCCCCGGGGTCGGCAGCGTCAGGTTCTGGGTGAGCTGCGTCATCGAGGTGGTGAGCTGGGTCGCGATCGTCGCATAGCTGGTCGCCAGCTGGGTCGTCGCGTCGGCCTGGGCCGCGGTCAGTTCGCCGAACACCGGGCACGGGCTCGGGCACGGGCAGCCGCAGGCGTTGGCCTTGCCCGGCCAGCCGATGGCCGCGACCGCCGCAAGCGCGAGGGCGATCGGTGTCAGGAAGGAAGCGGTCCCGGCGGGTCGAGGGCTCATGCCTGGTTCTCCTCGGGGGCCGGCGGGGGTCGTGCCCCCGGACATGTCGGCCCTGATGTCTCGATCGATGCTGGCGAAGCGGGCGGCGGTCGATCGCAAGCCCCCTTGCGCTACCTCGTCGGCGGCCCGGGTGCGTTTCGCGACCCGGGCCGGTCGCCGCCGGTTACTGCGGTTCCAGCGTCTCGCCCCACGGTTCCGCCGGGTCGCCGCCGAGCGTGGGCGGCTCGATCTCGACCGTGCTGCCGTCCGCGGTCGGCAGGAGGATCGACGGCGAGCGCGGGTTCGGCGCCACCGCGTCGAACTCGTAGGGGTTCTGAAGCTCGCCGGTGTCCGGGTCGACCGTCCGCCCGAAGGAGATCTGGGTGGTGCTGACGTTGACGCCCGGGATCTGGTTCAACGCCGAGGTCAGATCGCCGAGGCCCGGGAACATGGTGTTCGGGTCGAGCTGTTCGGTGACGCTCGAGATCGCGTCCTGGGCGGCCGAGCACGCCATGTCGCGGGCCTGGTCGAGCAGGCTGTCGAGGGCGGCCTCGAAGTCGAGGCTGAGGCTCATGCCCGGGATCGAGAAGTTGCCGATGCAGCTCAGATCCATCAGCGGCTCGGGCTGCTTGATCTGTTCCTCGGCGCGATCGGCCACCCCTTGCGTCGCCGCGGCCGCGACTTCCTGCTGCTGTTCCCAGACCTCCGGGTCGCAGCCGCCGACCGGGTCGTCGGCGCTCTGGGCTGCCGCGGGGCCGGCGGCGAACGCCACCGAAAGCGCCAGGGCCGCGGCGGCGAAGCCGCGGGTAAGGTCCATGGCGGCGAGGCCGCGGGTAAGGTCCATGTGCTGCACCATCTCTGCCCTCTTTGTCCGTGGCCGCGCGTGGTCGGCGGGATTCAGGCGGTGGGAACTCAGGCGGTCGCAATTCAGGCGGTCGCAATTCAGGCGGTCGCAATTCAGGCGGTCGGCAGGATACCGTCCTCGAGTTTCGCAGGTAACCGTTAAAATCTGGCAACCGCGGTAGGGTCAAAATCACGGGCGTGCCAATGGGTCCGTGGCCAATGGCTCTGCGGCGACGATAAAGCCGGATCACTACCAGGGGTCGTTAACCAAGCCGCCATCCATGGCCTGCTATACATCCGTAAGCATAAGTCAAACTGAAGCACGAACCTAATTTAATTTGTGATTAACCTTCTATACTACCAGAACGGGTGTTAAATCCGCTTTAACAAAGCCCCGGATACTACTTGGCGATCATTGGGAAGCACTCGGTTGATCCCAGGCGATGATTTGCCGGGGTCGAGGATTTCCGAGCGGAGGATGGGGCGGAACGAAGTCTTGAGACTTCCGACCCGACACTCGTCGGCGGGCCGGAGGCCTCGAGGATCGGGGTCCTGAGCCGAGCCGCAAGGACGGCCAGAGGGCCGCCTGACCAGGCGGCCAGCCAAGGAGAGCACCAGGAGCATGAGCGCCGACGTCCTCGCGGGGATCTATCACCGCAACGAGTTCTACCGGACGGGCTACCGCACCCTTCTCAAGGTCGTCCTGGCCCAGGGGATCATCATCATCACCCTGGTGGCGCTGGCGATCGCCGCGTGGACCTGGCAGCAGCCCAAGGACCGCTTTTTCGCGACCACCACCGACGGCCGCCTGATCCAGCTCCACCCGGTCGGCGAGAAGCACATGGAAAGTGCCGCCGTCGCCGACTGGGTCGAAACCAAGGCCGAGGAGATCTTCACCTTCGGCCACCACGACTACAAGCAGCGGATCAACGGCGCCCACACCTTCTTCACCCCGGGCGGCTTCAAGGAGTTCCTCGACGCGCTGCGCGAGTCGCGCATCGTCGAGGCGATGGAGAACGGCGAGCAGGTGGTGTGGACCCGCGCCGGCCGCGCCAAGGTCGACGCCGAGGGCATCGCCAGCACCGGGCAATATGCCTGGCGCATCGTGCTGCCCGCCCGGGTCACCTTCGAAACGCCGACCCGCACCAGCCCGCAACGCTGGAACCTGACCGCAACCGTGGTGCGGGTGTCCAATCTGAAATCGACCGGCGGGCTCGCCATCTCGCAATGGGTGTTCAGCGAATGACCGCCCACGACCGCCTGATCGCCTGAAGGAGGGCTTTCGTCGTGGCCAAAGCTTCCGCCACCGCGGCACTCGACGACGTGGACTTCGACGAAGACGTCGGGGATCGCGGCGGCAGCGCGCCCGCCTCGCTTGCCAAGCCGGCCCGCCTCGCCAAGCCGGTTGCCATGGAAAAGGGCGCCGAGAGGCCGAAGCCCAGGGGGGCGACGTCCGGCAAGGCCAAGGCCGGGATCGCCGCGGTCAAGGCCGCCTATAAGGCCGACAGCCGCAATGTCCTCCTGATCGTCACCATGGTCGAGGCGGCCGCGATCGGTCTGCTCACCCTCGCCCTCTTCGTCGTCATGGGCTGGAAGAGTGCCGAGCGCCCGGTCTTCTTCGTCGACCAGGGCGGTCATCTGGTGCAGGCGACCCCGCTCGACGAACCGAACCTGACCGATGCCGCCCTCGCCGCGTGGACGGTGATGGCGGCGGTCCAGATCAACACCTTCGGCTATCACGACTTCGAGATGCGACTGGCACAGATGCGCGAGTTGTTCACCGCCGAGGGCTGGAACAACTTCAACACGGCCCTGGCCGACAGCGGCCTGATCGACAATCTGCGCACCCGCCAGCAGGTGGTCACGGCCGCCCCGCAAGGGGCCCCGATCCTGATCCACCGCTATGTCGAACGCGGCCGCGAGATCTCGATCATGCAGATCGAACTCCTGGTGACCTATGAATCCGGCGACAGCCGCGACAGCTTGCGCCAGATCATCAAGATGTCGATCCAGCGCGTGCCGACCTCCGAAAACCCCTCCGGCATCGGCATCAAGCACTGGGAAGCGATCCGGCGCTGACGCGCCGGCAGGCGGCCCAACGCCCGGCAGGCGGCCCAACGCCCGGCAGGCGGCCCAACGCCCGGCAGGCGGCCCAAC
>CAYNIS010000005.1:17016-23766 GCA_964397055.1 uncultured Rhodospirillaceae bacterium
GCCCGGCAGGCGATCCGATTCCGACGAGCCCGCGTCCCCTGGCCGCACCTTTCCGGTGTGGCGCTTGGATCACGCCCCCGCCCCGACGCGCGGCTGCGGCCGCCATGCCCATTGGCCTCGCCCGTCCAATGGCGATAACAGGCTGTCGACCGAAACTAGGAGCCTCGGACGCTCGGAACAGGTCGTGAACGGGGATAAGGAGGGCCAAGGCCGTGATCGCCCTATCGCGCCTTTCGGGGCGGCGCCTGACCGCTGACGTGCCTTTCGGCACCCTGATCGCCGCGGCGATCGGCTTCGCCATGGCGCTTGCGGCACGGCCCGCGGCCGCCCAGGTGCCGCCGTTCTCCGACACCGTCGGCGACCAGGCGTTCGAGACCGCGCTGACCAACCTCCTGCCCCTGCGCCCCGACCAGATCGAGGAGTTGCTGGAGCGTCTCGACGCCGCCCAGCGCGCTTCCGCCCCGCCCGGACAGCCGCTGCCGGAGCCCGAGATCAAGGTCGAGAACCTGAGCCTCGACCCCGGCACCGTGCCGCCGGAAATCCTGGTCAATGCCGGCTTCGTCACCACCGTCAGCGTTCTCGACGTGACTGGCCAGCCCTGGCCGATCCAGGACATCGCGATCGGCGGCCAGTTCGACGTGCCACCGCCCTCCGACGGCAGCCATGTCCTGCGCATCACCCCGCTCGCCCGCCACGGCTCGGGCAATCTCTCGGTCCGCCTGGTCGGCTACAAGACGCCGATCATCTTCCGCCTCACCGCCGGCTCGCCGACGGTGCATTACCGCTACGACGCCCGCGTCCCGGAATTCGGGCCCGGGGCGGAAGCCCCGCTGATCGACACCGGCATCGCCGGGGCCGCCGGCGACGGCGTGCTGATGAGCGTGCTCGAAGGCGTGCCCCCGGCCGGCACCCTGAAATTGTCGGTGAGCGGTGTCGACCGCCGCACATCCGCCTACTTGATCGAAAACACTGTCTACGTCCGGACCCCGCTCACCCTGTTGTCGCCGGGCTGGGATGCGAGTGTCAGTTCGGCCGACGGCATGAACGTCTATGCCGCCGCCGACGCACCGGTCCTGCTCCTGTCCGACAACGGTGTTCTGGTGCGCGCCCGGGTCTCGTCGACGCCGCCGGAACTGCAGCAATAGGGCGCCCGGTCCCGGCCGGCCATGGCCGGTGACTGCCGGTAGCGGGAAATCTTGGCGGCGCGCGCACCATTGGTTAACGGATTGTGTGGTTAACGATAGCCGAAAGACCGACGGCACCGGGCCGCGACCGCCCCGGTTCGTCCCGCCCGGGATCAGGTCGCGTTTTTTCGGATCGCCATTTTTCCGGTCGCTTGGGGGAGAGCACGGGCGATGACCACCGACGACGACGACGATATCGACGACTTCGACGATTTCGACGATTTCGAGGACGATGACGACGACGCCGGCCCCAGCGGCGGCGGTGGCGGCGGTGGCCTGCTCGCCAACCCCCTGGTGCGCGTCCTCCTGGTCGTGCTGCCGGTGGTCGGCGCCATCGGCGCCTATGTCGTCTACGCCAATTCCGGCAGCCAGGGCGGGCCCCAGGTCCGGGTCGTCCAGGGCTCCGCCGTCGCCGGCGATGTCGGTGACGAGGAAAGCCTGTCGCCGGTCCAGCAGCGCGCGCGTGAGGAGGCCAACCAGGCCCGTGCCCAGGCCGCCCAGCAGACCGGCGGCTCGGCCGTGCCGACGCCGATGCCGAGCGCGCGCAGCCGGGCCAGCCTGCTCGACCCGCTCGGCGGCGATGTCGACTGGGACCGCTTCATCGAGGCCAACTGCCTCGACGACCTCAACCGCATGCCGCCGGAGCTGCTCGAGGGCCTGATCGCCCAGCTCGACGACGAGGCCGTCCAGCGCCTCCTCCAGGGCATGCTCTCCAACCTCTCCGACGAGGAACTGGCCGACATCCTCGCCGGCCTCTCCGAAGAGGAGAAGGCGAAGCTCCTCGAAGCGCTCCTCGCCGGCATGACCGACGAAGAACGCCGGCGGCTCCTGGCGGCGGCCCTCGCCGACACCCTGGCCGACATGTCGCCCTCCGAGCGCGCCGCCCTCCTGCGCGACATCCTCGATGCGATGTCGGAGGAGGACAAGCTCGCCCTCCTCGAGGAACTGCTCGCCGGCATGTCCGACGAGGAGCTGGCGCGCCTGCTCGGCGGCCTTTCCGAGGAGGCGCGCCGGCGGCTCCTCCAGCAGGCGCTGAACGCGATGAACCCGGAGGAGCTGCAGGCGCTGATCGACGCCGGGCTGACGCCGGAACAGCTCGACGCCCTGCGCGCCCTTGAAACCCTGACCGACCGGGAGATCGACGAGCTTCTCTCGGAGATGTCGCCGGAAGCGCGGGCAGCCCTGGCCGCCGGCATCTCCCGGCTCGACGACCAGGCCCTGGCCGAAGCGCTCTCCCAGATCGACGGCCGCGACCGCATCCGCCTGGTCGAACAGCTGATGCGCGAGATGTCGGCGGACGAGCTGGCGGCACTCGCCGAGCAGTTGTCCGACGAGGAGAAGCAGGCGCTTCTGCGCAGCCTGCTCGAGAACCTTTCCGACGCGGAACTGGCCGAGCTTCTCGCCTCCCTCGACCCGGAAACCCGCCGGGCCCTGATGGAGAGCCTGCTCGACCAGATGCCGGCGTCGGAGAAGGCGGACCTCCTCAGCCAGCTCCTCGACGAGCTTTCCGAGGACGAGGCCCAGGCGATCGTCTCCGAACTGGTCGACACCCTGTCGGACGCCGAGAAGGCGGCGATCCTAGAACAGCTGCTCGACGACCTCGACCGGCTGACGCCGGAGGAGCGGGCCGCCCTGCTCGACCGGCTGCTCGACAACCTCGACGACCTCTCCGATGCCGAGAAGGCGGCCCTTCTGGCACGCCTGCTCGAGGAGTTGTCGCCGGAGGATCTGGCCGCCGCCCTCGCCGCCCTCTCGGACGAGCAGCAGCGCGCGCTGATGGCGGCTCTCCTTGATGCCATGGCGCCGGAAACCCAGATCGACGCGGTGCGCGCGTTCGCCGAGGGTCTGACGCCGGAAGAGCAGGAAGCGATCTTCGGCGAAGGCGGGCTCGGCGGTGCCGGCGGCAATCCGGAGGAGCTGGCGGCGATCGCCGAGTTGATGCTGGGCCAGATCGACGCGGTGCTGGAGACGCTGGAGGCCCAGCCGATCAACGTCATCCAGGTGTCCAGCCTGCCTGAGATGATGGCCCCCGACGCCATGCTGGAGACCACCGGCGACAGCGGTGGCGGCGGCTTCACCGGGGCTGGCGGCCAGGTCATCCCGGCCGGGGCCGACGGCGGCGAGGAGGGCGGCGCACCGACCGTGCTCGGCGGCCCGATCATCGTGCCGGCCGGGGCGATCCAGTATGGTCAGCTGCTGACCGCCGCCAATTCGGATGTCCCGACACCGATCCTGGCCGCCGTGGTGTCCGGCCCGTTCGCCGGCGGCCGCGTCATCGGCGCTTTCGAGGCGCAGCGCGAGTACCTGACCATGGCCTTCGAGCTTCTGGTCCACAACAACCGGGAATATCCGATCGACGCGATCGCGATCGACCCGGAGACCACGCTCGCCGGCCTCGCCACCGACGTCGACCACCATTACTTCCGCCGCATCCTGCTGCCGGCCGCGGCGGCCTTCATCGCCGGCTTCGCCGAGGCGGTGGCGGAGACCGCGGTCACCACCACCACCGGCACGTCCGGTGAAACGGTGGGGGAGGAGGTGCCGGAGCTGACCTTGACCGAGGAGCTGGCGGCCGGTTTCACCACCGGTGCCGAGGTCGTGGTCGAGGAGCTCGAAGAACAGGCGGATGCGATCCAAACCACGATCGAGGTCGCCAAGGGCACCCCGATCGGCATCCTGTTCCTTGAATCCGTCCGGGAGACTCCGCAATGACCGGCTCGCTCGCGGCCCCTTCGTTGGCGCCCCACAGTTCGGATCCGCTCGGCGACGGCGTCGATGACCCGCTCTTCGACCTCGCCGCGGCGGCGGCGGGGTTCGGAGCCGCCGACGACGATGACGAGGAGGATTTCGAGGACGACGACTATGAGGACGATGAAGACGACGAGGATGAGGACGACGACGATATCGATGAGGATGACAAGTCTCCTGCCTCGCGGGGCGGCGGCTCCCGTCTCCTGATCCCGATCCTCGGCACCGCTGTTCTCCTGATCGGCGGGGTCGTCGGCTTCTATTTCTTCGGCGAACAGTTGCTCGGCACCGGCATGACGCCGGCGCCGACCGCCCTGGCGCCGCCCCCGGCGGCAATCTCACCGGCAGCGAATTCGTTCCCGGCGCCGACCGATACCCAGACCGCCGCCGTCGACAGCCCGGCGCCGGCCGATGCCGGGTCCGCCGATCCGTCTTCGACGGCGGCGACCGACACCGCGGCGGATCCGACGCCCGGCACGTCTCTTCCTGGTTCCTCGCGTCCTGGTTCCTCGCTTCCTGGTTCCTCGCTTCCGGGCGGGGCGCCGACCCTGGCCGGCAATCCGCCCGGCCTCGGCAGCGACCCGTCCCCGGTCGGCGTTCCGGACGCGCCGGTCTCGACCCAGCGCAGCCTGCCGCTGGCCCGTGCCTCCTCGGGCGACAGCCCGCCCGCCGATACGGACACCGCCGATACTGCGGTCGCCGATACTGCGGTCGCCGATACTGCGGTCGCCGGCACGGCGGTCACCGATACCGGGGTTGCCGGCACGGCCGGTCTGCCGGATCCGCCGGCACCGCTGGTGCCGCCCCCCGCGATACCCGACCCGCCGAGCCCGGTGGCGGCCGCTAACCCAATCGATACCAATCCGGTGGATACTGGTTCGACCATGCGTGGCTCCGGCGCGCAGGCGATGTCCGCTCCGCCACCGCCAGCACCTTCCCCGGTGCCGGCTTCCCCGGTGCCGGCTTCCCCGGCTTCCCCGGTGCCGGTCGATGCCGGGCGCGACAGCGTTCCGCCGCCGTTTCCGGTGGCAGCGCCCGGGGCCGGCGCGGTCGATGGCGAAATCACCCGGCAGCTCGCCGAGCTGTCGGCCCAGTTGGGCGAGATCCGAGGCCGTCTCGCCGATATCGAGGACACCGTGGCGGGCTTGAGCCGACGGCCTGCCACGGCACCGGTCGCGGGCCCGGCCGGGGGCGGTTCGACCGCGGCCCTGGCTGCGGCGGTCGAGCGGTTGGAGGCACAGGTGGCTGAGCTGGAGCGCGCGCCGCGGCGTGCCACCCAGGCTTCCAGCGCCCAGGCTTCCACGGGGTCCGGCCGGCCGACGGTGACGGCGGCGGCAGCCCTGGCGCGGTCGTCGGCCCCGCGCCGGCGCGCGGCCCCGGCGGCCTGGGTTCTGCGGGCGGCGACGCCGGGCATGGCCTGGCTGTCGCGCGGTGCCGGGGCCGAGCTCCGCCGGGTGGTGCCCGGCGACACCCTCGCCGGGCTCGGCGAGGTGACCGGCATCCGCCGCGGCGACGGCGGCGGCTGGGTGGTCGAGGGAACGGAGGGGCAGGTCGGGCAATGAGGCCCGCCCGCCGACGCGCATATGAACACGGGCTCGCTTCCGGTCATCCGGTCCGGAAACCGCCCGAGGCCACGGCCCGCTAGCCCCACCCTATCGCGGGGGCTGTCGGGCCGGTCTGGGAAGGGTCGTGAAGGATGACGACGACTGAACATGCCGCCCCGCCCCGCTTCCCGCGTGGCCCCCTTGCGTCACGTCGGCCCGATTCGGCCGCGAGGCTTGGTCCGGCCGGAAGGTTCGACCCGGAACGCGGGCTGCCCTCCGGCACCTGGCCGGTTCTCGCCTTCCTGGTGATCCTGGCGGCCCCGTCGCCGGCCCATGCCCAGCTTGGTGCGAACATGTCGCGGCTGGCGGGCGAGTTGGTCACGATCGCCCCGCTGATGGTCTACATCAGCTATCTCGCCGGCATCAGCTGTGCGATCACCGGGGTCCTGAAGCTGAAGGACCATGCCGATGCACCCCAGCACGTGCCGATCTCGACGCCGATCCTGCGGCTTTCAGCCGGGGCCATGTTCCTCGCCCTGCCCTATCTCATGACCGTCCTGGTCAACACCCTCGACCTGACCGGCGGCCCGGGCGGCGGCCTCGACATCCAGACCTCGGGCACGGTGACACCCGGAGGTGGTTCCGGCGGCCTCGACACCATGATGATCAACATGGTGGCGGACATTCAGGACGACTTCCGCTTCCTGGTCGAGGTCGGGGCCTATCTCGCCGGCATCGTCTTCGCGATGATGGGGGTCATGCGCCTGGTCAAGGCGTCGAACGAGGGACCGCGCGGGCCCAGCCTCGGCGGCACCTTCTCGATCTTCGGTATCGCCGCCGTCCTCCTGTCGCTGTCCGGCATGATGGACCTGGTCTCGATCTCAGTGTTCGGCACCAGCTACACCAGCGGCGCCAATGCCCTGCCCGAGCTGTGCCCGGGCATTTCCGGCCATCTCGGCACCGGCGCCGGATCCGCCAACGAGGTCATGCAGGCCCTGGGCGCCCTTGCCCAGATCTACGGCTGGGGGGCGTTCCTCAAGGGCTGGATCATGATGAAGAACATGGCCGACGGCGACCCGCACACGCCGTTCGGCGGGGCGGTGACCCACATCATCGCCGGCGCCATCTGCGTCAACATCACCCAGTTCCTGAACGAGCTCGAGGCGAGCTTCGGCCTCGGTGCGATGGACGTTGTGTGCTGACGCACACCGGGGACGCCGTGTGCTGACGCACACCGGGGACGCCGTGTGCTGACGCACACCGGGGACGCCGTG
>CAYNIS010000005.1:23866-30926 GCA_964397055.1 uncultured Rhodospirillaceae bacterium
TGCTGACCCGCGCCCCCGCGGGTGGGAAGGTGAGCGACGGGGCCGATCCGGCAAAGTTAATCCCGCTATGACTTTTTTTACTGCTGGCATGCTTCCATCAATCTCGCGGCGATTGAACAGCCGCGGGGAGCCGCCGGTAATGCTTGCCGGATCAGCCGGAGGCAGTCGCCTTCGGCACCAGTCGGCTCCTCGGGATCGGGTATTCCGGTGGGGTGGATCGCCGACTTGACCTATGTCGGCCGTTATTGAAATGCCGAGATCGGATAGAGGAGGGAGATAACCTCCTCAGGAGAATTCCAGGACCTTTATTGGCTTGATTGAATAATCCATCAGCGAAGAACTCTTGTCTATTTCAGCTGATATTAACGTCTACCTGCGACTACCGAACACAACGGTCGACCGACCACAACAAGGGTGTGCAAACGATGAAGCTCAACGACCTCTCGCTCCGGCTCGCCGCCGGTGTCTCGGCCTTCGTCCTGATGAACGCGCCGGCCTCCGCCCAGAACCTCTCCGACACCACGGCGAACATCGAAGCCCAGATGGCCGGCATTCCGTCGCTCCTGGCCTATGTCGCCTATGTCGCGGGCGCCGGCCTCGGCATGGCCGGTGTCTTCAAGCTGAAGCAGCATGTCGACTCGCCGCAGCAGGTCCCGATGAAGGACGGCCTCGCCCGCCTCGGCGTCGGTGCCACCCTGCTGGCGCTGCCGTTCCTCCTGACCATGCTGCAGAACACCTTCTCCAGCGACAGCGGTGCCGGCACCTTCTCGACCGCGCCGACCCTCTAATCGCTGGTTCGTCTCGGCTGGAAACGCCCCGGGCAAGCCCGGGGCGTTTTCTTTCGCCCGTCGGGCTCGATTGTCCCGCTGGTTCTTCCGCCCGGCTGCAAGAGTGTTGCCGCCCGACCCGGCCGCATCGGTCCTCTTGCCTGCCGCAAGCCCGTCTTTACCAAGATGAAAGCGCCCGCCCCCGACAATGGCCGCAACTGTCGAAGGGGGGCGGCCATGGGTCTGTTGCCGATCGTTCTAGGGGCCACGCGCGAGCAGTGGGGCAAGTCCAAGGGATCCAAGGATGCCCCGCGCGTCGATCCGGACGATGCCGAGGTGCGGTCGCGGATCTTCGAGCGCGACAACCACACCTGCCAGTTCTGCGGCTTCGTCTCCAAGAAGTACCAGGAGCTCTCGCCGAAGAACGGCGACCCGCGCGACACGACCGAGGACAACCTGATCACCACCTGCATCTTCTGCCGCCAGTGCTTCCAGCTCGAAGCGGTCGGAGAGATGCGCTCGGGCGCGCTTATCTGGCTGCCCGAGCTGGAACAGGCGGCCCTCCACCATATCGCCCGGGCGATCTACATCGCGCGCGTGACCCCGGGCCCGATGGCCGATGCCGCGCGGGCCGCCCTCGACGTTCTGATCCAGCGCCGCGACGAGGCGAAGTCCCGCCTCGGCACCGACGATGCGACCGTGCTCGGCGCGGTCCTCATGGACTACCTCGAGGACAAGCACTACGCCGACCGCGCCAAGCGGCTCGACGGCATTCGCCTGATGCCCCTCGACCGGCGGATCATCCGCGAGGGTGAGATGGAATTTAACCAGTTCCCGCAGATCCTCGCGTACTGGCGCTCCAAGGACGGGCCGTTCAGCGGCGTGATGCCGGCCGCCTGGCCGGAGATGTTCGACCGCCTGGGAGGCACCGCCTGAGCGGCCCGGAGCCGAGGTGGGCCCGATCCGAGGGGGCCGATCCGAGGCGGGATTGACGTGAGGCGGGCGCCACCCGCCCAGCTGGAGAGATCACCTGATGCTGTCGTGGATCGACACCCTGTTCGCGACCATGTTCTTCGCCTTCCGCCAGCCGATGGAAAGCTTCATCCGGCTGGAAACGGCGGATGACGAGACCACCTTCGCGGCGGTCGACGGATCGCTCGTCTCGGTCATCAAGATCGACGGCAGCCGGCAGATGATCGGGCCGGAGGAATACCAGCGCATCGTCATGCAATCGACGATCAAGACCGGCGCCCGCTTCGAGCGGCCGGGCTACGCGCTGCAGGTCTATTTCATGCGCAACCCCGACCGCATCCAGCAGGAGCTCGAGAACCTCCTCGCCCCCAACCGGCAGGCGGCGCATGCGATCGGGCTCGAGATGGACGACCTCCTGGGCGAGCGCACCCGGGTGCTCTCACGCTATCTCTCCTGGGAGGACTGCTACTTCGTCCTGTGGACCCGGTCGGCCACCTTGTCGAAGTCGGAAGCCCATCGCTCGATGTCCGACCGCAAGGCCAACGAATGGGTGATCGCGGAAGACGCGCAGTACCCCTATGCCGGGCTCGAGGCGCTGCGCACCCGCCACCGCTCCTATGTCGGCGGCATGGTCCAGACCCTGGGCGAGCTCGGCATCCAGTCCCAGCTGATGGAGGTCCATGACGCCCTGAAGGCGATCCGGGCGTCGATCTACCCGGCGCGCTCGGCCGACCGCTGGCGCGCCTGCCTGCCCGGCGACCCGGTGCCGCCGCGCCTGCAGAAGAACGACAACGACGCTTCCGAACTGCTGTGGCCGCCGATCCGTCGCCAGGTCTGCACCGGCGATGCCGAGGTCCTGGGCCCCTCGCTCGTGCGCATCGGCAATCTCCTGTGGTCGGGCATCGACATGACGCTCGCCCCGATGGACCCGATGCCGTTCTCCAAGCTGCTCGACCGCCTGAGCGAGAACAAGGTGCCGTTCCGCATCTCCTTCCTGATCGAAAGTGCTGGCATGACCGGTGTTTCGACCAAGAAGATGATGGCCTCGATCCTGGGCTTCTCGAACGGCGTCAACAAGCAGATCAAGCGCTCCTTCGACTTCCTCGAGGAGGTCGCGCGCGACGAGCCGGTGGTGCGCTTGCGCGTCTCGCTCGCCACCTGGGCCTCGGCCGACGACCGCCGGCTTGCCGAGGACCGTGCGTCGATGCTGGTGCAGGCGGTGGAAAGCTGGGGCTTCTGCCAGGTGACCCAGCTCCAGGGCGACCCGCTCGAAGCGGTGATGTCGTCGGCCTTGGGGATCGCCTGTGCATCGACCGCCCCGGCGGCGATCGCCCCGCTGATCGAGGTCATGCGCCTGCTGCCCTGGGAACGGCCGTCGAGCCCGTTCGCCTCCGGCGCCATGCTGTTCCGTACCGACGACGGCAAGGTCTGGCCCTATCAGACCGGTTCGCCGCTCACCACCACCTGGTTCGACCTGATCTTCGCCCAGCCGGGTGCCGGTAAGTCGGTCCTGATGAACGCGCTCAACCTGTGCACCTGCCTCACCGCCGGCATGTCGCGCCTGCCGTTCGTCGCGATCATCGATATCGGGCCGTCGTCGTCCGGGCTGATCTCCCTCCTGCGCGACGCGCTGCCCGCCGATCGCCGCCACGAGGCGGTGCACTCCCGGCTCTCGATGCGTCCCGAATACGCGATCAACCCGTTCGACACCCAGCTCGGCTGCCGCTACCCGCTGCCCAACGAGCGCAGCTACCTGGTCGAACTGATCACGCTCTTATGTACCCCGCCCGGGCAGTCCGCCCCCTATGACGGCATCCCGCAGCTCGCCGGCCTCGTCGTCGACGAGATGTTCCGCTGGCGCGACGACGACGCCGCCAATGCCGAGCCGCGGCCCTATCTGCCCAACGTCGTCGCCGAGATCGACCAGGCGATCCGCAGCTTCAACCTGAAGCTGCCGGAAGAGCCCTACTGGTGGGACGTGGTCGACGCCTTTCACGAGGTCGGCCAGCATCACCTGGCCGCGTCCGCCCAGCGCTATGCCTCGCCGATCCTGACCGACGCGGTGACCGCCGCCCAGCGCCCGCAGATCCGCTCGCTGCTCGCGGAGACCAAGATCTCCGGTGGGGCGGAAGGGGTGATCCACGCGTTCGAGCGCATGATCGCCTCGGCGATCCGCGAGATCCCGATCATCTCCGGGGTGACCCAGTTCGACATCTCCTCGGCCCGGGTCTGTGCGCTCGACCTCCAGGACGTCTGCCCGCAGGGCGACGACAATTCCGACCGTCAGACCGCGATCATGTACATGCTCGCCCGCCACGCACTGGTGCGGGCATGGTGGCTGAACGAGGAGGCGCTGCGCTCGATCCCGCAGAAATTCCGGCCCTTCCACGAGGCCCGGATCAAGGAGATCCGGGAAACGCCGAAGCGCCTGTCCTTCGACGAATTCCACCGCACCTCGAAGTCCATGTCGGTGCGCGCCCAGGTCGTCCGCGATGTCCGCGAAGGCCGTAAATGGGGGGTCCAGATCGTCCTGTCCTCGCAGCTCCTGGACGACTTCGGGCCGGAGATGATCGACCTCGCGACCGGGGTCTGGGTGCTCGGGGCCGCGGTCTCGGAGAAGGCGGTGACGTCGACCGTCGACCGCTTCGGCCTGACCGACACCGCGCGCTGGATCATGCGCAACCGGCTGACCGGCCCGCGTTCTTCCGGTGCGCCCGCGCTGCTGGTCCTCGGCACCAACGAGGGCCGCTACGAGCAGTTCGTGATCAACACCCTGGGACCGATCGAGCTCTGGGCGCTCTCGACCTCGGCCGAGGACGTCGCCATCCGCAACCGCCTCTACACCCGCCTGGGGGCGGCCCGCGCCCGGCGGATGCTGGCGATCGGCTATCCCGGCGGCAGTGCCCGTTCGGAAATCCGCCGGCGCATCTCCGATCTCACCGAAAAGGGCGAGGTCGAGGAGGCGGCCCAGGGGCGCATCGTCGAGCAGATCGTGAACGAACTGGTCGAGGAAGCGACCCGCATGCAGCGCGAAGAGGCCGAGCGCGCGGAAGCCGCCGAATAGTCCGGAAGCCGCCGGCGCGCCGCCGGTGGCATCACGCGCGACGGCAAATCCGCCGGTCCGGGCGGGCTTCTCGCCTACTGGTTGTCGACCAGCGCCTCGGTCTGAACCACCAGCGTGCGGTTGCGGTAGAACGTCGCCGCGACCGACGGGTCGGCATCGGCGAACACCCGCAACAGCTCGCTGGCCGCGGTCGGGAAGTCGCCGGCGAATTCGGTCGACGACTGCATGACGTAGTCACGCTCGCTGTTCCAGACCATCGTCCATTCGGCGGTCTCGCTCCAGTCCTGGAGGACCTGCTTCAGGGTGCGGCCCTGCTCGACCAGCCACGGGCCGGTGTCGGGGTCGAACATCGGCTCGAGTTCGACCATCGGCATGTCCGGCATTTCCGGCAGGGGCGGCAGCCCGATACCCGCCGCGGCGTCGGCAAGCGGCATCGGGGCGATCGGAGCCGGGGCGGTCGCCGTCGGCGGCGGCGGCAGCGGGTCGGCGACGATCACATTCGCGACCTCGACACCCGGAATGTTGCGCTGGACGAACACCACGTCACCGGTCTGGGAGGCGACCAGGCCCAGCGGGCTGATGGTGTTGACGAGGACGGTGCGCCAGGACATGCCGCCCTGCCAGGTCACCGGCGAGCCGAGATCGACGGCGTCGCCGAAGGCGACCTGCAACCCGCTCGGCACGATCTGGCGCAGGGCGATGACCAGCGGCACTTCAGTCCCGAAACCCTCGACGATGTCGGCCGGCGCCATCGGGGCATCGAGCCCGGGTGCCATCGGCGCGGGAACAACCGGAGCGCCGGCCGGTGGCGGGGCCGCCAGCGGGGTCGGCTCGGTCATCTCGCTCGCCGGGATCGTCGGCGTCATCGGTGCCGGGGCCATGGGCGCGGGAGCCATGGGTGCTGGAGCCATGGGTGCTGGAGCGAGTGGCGCCGGCGGCGGAGCCGCGAGGGGGGCCGGAGCAGCCGGCACAGGTGCGGCCGGGACAGGTGCAACTGGAACAGGTGCGGCCGGAACGGGGGCTGCCGGCGCCGGATCGCTGGGCGGAATGAACTGGAAACTTGCGGCCGCCGGATAGCTGGTCAGAACCGCCGCGATGCCTGCAAGACAAGCCAGCTTCAGCCGCATCATTCCCCTCCCGATGACCTGAATGACACCCTGATACTCTAATGGAACCCCGAAACCTGATCGTCCCTTCGACACCCGTCGCCATCGCCCGGTGACCGGATGTCGGCAGCAGGAGACCGGCAAGGAACACCGGTGGAAGAAGACCGATGGAAAAAGACCGCCACCAGACGCGGCCACCTCATATCAGGTCGATGTCGGCGAAACCAGTTTCGCGACACCGCGCCGATAGCGGGTTTTTAACCAGGGAGGGTGTTTTGGCAACGGTCCCCGCCGATCGTCGTCGCGGGATGTCGCAGCACCTGTTGCCGGATTGCCGAGGTGGCCTGTCGCCGGGAATCCTCGTGGCTTGATGCCAACATTTGCCTGGGGGCTCATGTCGACAGGGCCGAAAATGTCGGAAGCAAACCACTCGCAGGTGTTCCAGCCGGACTGAACCAGTCTGGCGGTTCGGAAAACGCCCAACCTATTGAACTGACGCGCAAATCGTCGTCAGGCGCGGGCAGCGCGGTTGCGGCCCTTGCCGCCGCCCTTGGCAGCAGCCTTGCCGCCGTCCTCGCGATCGGGCTTCTTCTCGAGCGTGATGCCGTCATCGGGATCGCCCAGGCGCGAGGTTGCGATGATCGGCGCGAAGTCGGTCATCTCGTGGCGCTTGGTCCAGATCACCGTCGGCCGATAGGGCCCGACGATGAACGAGCGCAGGCGGCGCATCGCCGCCTCGATCGACAACCCCGCCCGTTCGGCGAGGAAGAAGACCGCCGTGACGGCCGCCGCGAAATACGCCGTGTAGTCGCGGAAGTGGACGAGCAGCAGGGCGAAAGGCAGGGCCGCGCGGGCATCCAGCGCGAAGAACCGCGGGCTGCGCATGCTGTCGCGCCAGTGACCTTCCATCGGGGCTTCCCCTCGCCAACGTGCCGTTCCCGGCACGCGTCATCGCCTCCGGCAGGCATCGCCCCCGGCAGGCTTCGCCCCCAGTGGGCATTGGCCCAGTAGGCATTGGCCCAGTAGGCATTGCAGGGGCTTAAACCAAGGTTAGGACGCCGCCCGCCCGCGGGCCGCCTGGCCCGCTTACCGGAGTTGGCCCGCTTACCGGAGTTGGCCCGCTTACCGGAGTTGGCCCGCTTACCGGAGTT
>CAYNIS010000005.1:31026-31170 GCA_964397055.1 uncultured Rhodospirillaceae bacterium
GGCCCGCTTACCGGGGCGGGGCGATCACCGGACCTGCGGGCGGCGGGATCACCGGCGGAGCGACGACGGGCGTTTCCGCGGCCGGGTCTGCGGCCGGGTCTGCGGCCGGGTCTGCGGCCGGGTCTGCGGCCGGGTCTGCGGCCG
>CAYNIS010000006.1:0-4812 GCA_964397055.1 uncultured Rhodospirillaceae bacterium
TCACGAAGTGGTCTGCCCGCTTTCCTGAAGCGCACCGAGCTTGATCGTACCGGCATTTACTTCCTGACCGGTCCCGCACCCGACGATCCGGACACGCTTCAGGCCTATATCGGCGAGAGCGATAATGTCCGAAAACGCCTGATCCAGCACAGCAAGGACGACAGTAAAGATTTCTGGGAACGTACCTGCGTCGTCACCAGCAAAGATCAAAACATCACCAAGGCACATGCGCGCTACCTTGAAGCCCGGCTGATCGCCATTGCGAACGCGACCGGCATCGTCAGTGTCGTCAACGGCACCGCGCCGCCACTGGTCGCCTTGCCGGAGGCCGATGCCTCCGACATGGAGTATTTCATCGAACAGTTGCGGCTGATCTTGCCGGTCCTCGGGCTGGATTTCCTGCGGCAATCTAAGGCCGCCGCCCGGAAGGCTTCATCAGACACGGCAGAGGCAATCAGCGAAGGCACAAGCCCGCTCTTCCGTCTGAGCAGCAAGAAGCACCGGATCGAGGCGCAGGCGCGTGAGATCGACGGCGAGTTTGTTGTGCTTGAGGGTTCTGCCGCTGTTGCCGCGTGGACGAGCAAGGCCGATCACAGTTACTCGAAACGGCACACCCAGCTGGTGAAGGCTGGCAAGCTCATTAGCGGCGATGGCGGGCACCTACGCTTTGCTGAAGATGTTGCGTTTCGCAGCCCAAGTAGCGCTTCCGCAGTAATTCTCGGACGACCCGATAACGGACGCCTGTCTTGGAAGCTGGACGGATCGAACACCTCTTACGGCGGCTGGCAGGCCGATCAGGTTGTACAAACAGCGCCGGGGTTCTCTCCCGGAAATGGATTGGATTGACGTGACGGATACTGTGAAACCTACGCCAACTTCAAATCTCACCGCCGCCATTCGGGCGCGGTTCGCGCCCTTGGGTGGCGTGGAGCTCGATCTTCCGGCGCGGGAGCCGATGCCTGAACCTTTGAAGGACCACGATCAGGGCAAACGGCAGTCAACGACCGAAGGTGGGCGTCCATGAATGCCGTTGAGATCGAAGAAGCGGTGTCGGCACTGGCGGCAGCCCCGTTTGACGCCGGTGAGTTTCCCTATGCCTTCCTCGAAGCCTTTGGCAACAAAGCGACTACCATCAAGCGCCTGCGCTCTGGCGCGTCGAACAAGTCCGACATTGGCGGTGTCCTTCAGACCAGCAATATCCACATCAGCACCTGCGCCACGGGAAAGGTTACTGAAACCCTGACCCAGCTTAGGGTCAGCCCGGCCTATGGCGGAGGGAGAGGGATTCGAACCCTCGGTACGCTCGCGCGCACAACGGTTTTCGAGACCGCCCCGTTCAACCACTCCGGCACCCCTCCGAGGCGGTCGGAGAATAAGCAGAAGACCCGCTATCATGCAAGCTTCCACGGCGAGGTTCGGTCGAGAGAGTTGACAGGCGCGTCCGATCGGCGCTAAATGTCAGGCTTCGCGCGGGTGCTGAGGAGCACCCGCCTTTTCGTTCACCGGGGACGGTCTTTCTGGGGCGGGGTGCCGATTGCCCGGCTACTGCCACCCGGACCGTCTTGCAGTTTGGCCAGCCTCGCCGGGCGCACGTCCTCCAGTTCAGGGCAGCCCGGCAAGACGGCTCGGCCGGCATTAGTCAGGGCGTCTTCGAGAATGTTCGCAGTGATCAAGACCGGCGGCAAACAGTACCGCGTCGCCAATGGCGACGTGATCCGGGTGGAACGCCTGGATTACGAGCCGGGGGCCATCGTCAAGCTCGGCTCGGTCCTCGCCATCGATGACGGCGGTGGTGTCAAGGTCGGCACGCCGGTGCTGGATGGTGCCGAAGTGACCGCCGAAGTCGTCGAACAGGCGCGCGGGCCCAAGATCATCGTCTTCAAGAAGAAGCGCCGGCAGCAGTATCGCCGCAAGAAAGGCCACCGCCAGGATCTGACGGTGCTGAAGATCCGCGACGTGCTCGGCGGCGATGCGGCGGCTGAGGTCGCCCTCGCCAAGACGGACGAGACCTCTGCCGAGGCTAGCCCTGTCGAGGCTTCCCCCGTGGACACCGCTCCCGTGGAGGTCGCTCCCGTGGAGGTCGCTCCCGTGGAGGTCGCTCCCGTGGAGGTCGCTCCTGTGGAGGTCGCTCCTGTGGAGGTCGCACCCGACGACGAGGCCATCACGGCGGATGCTCTGGCTGAGACCGAGCAGACCTGATTTCCCGAACGCGATACTGAACGATCTGAAGGACCCCCACCATGGCTCACAAGAAGGCAGGCGGCAGTTCCCGCAACGGCCGCGACAGTCCAGGTCAACGGCTTGGCGTCAAGAAGTACGGCGGCGAACTGGTCAAGGCCGGCAACATTATCATCCGCCAGCGCGGTACGCGCTGGCACCCGGGCGTCAACGTCGGCTGCGGCAAGGACCACACCCTGTTCGCGCTGGCCGACGGCCATGTGAAGTTCCTGCACACCCGCGCGGGTCGGGTCACCTGCAACGTGATCCCGCTCGAAAACGCAGCCCCGGCGGCCGGTGAAGAGCCGGTCGCGACCGAGGCCGCCGAGTAGCCTCAAAGCCGTGCGTGGCCGATCGATCGGGGGCGGGTCCGAGCGTGTCGGGCCCGCCCTTTGTCAATGGGCTCCAGGGGCGGGCGGGCAGGTGTCCCGGTCTGGAGGCCGGCATCATGAAGTTTCTGGACCAGGCCAAGATTTTCGTTTCCAGCGGCGACGGCGGCGGTGGTGCCGTCAGCTTCCGCCGGGAGAAGTATGTCGAGTTCGGTGGCCCCGACGGCGGCAACGGCGGGCGCGGCGGCGATGTCGTGGTCGAAGTCGTCGACGGCCTCAACACCCTGATCGATTTCCGATATCGCCAGCACTTCAAGGCCGGGCGGGGCGGCCACGGCATGGGGCGCGAACGCTCCGGTTCCAATGGTGCCGATTGCGTGATCCGGGTCCCGGTCGGAACCCAGGTCCTGGAAGAGGACCAGGAGACGGTCATCGCCGACCTTACCCGCGTGGGCGAGCGGGTGGTCCTCTTGAAGGGCGGCGACGGCGGCTTCGGCAATGCCCACTACAAGTCATCGACGAACCGTGCGCCCCGGCGCGCCGGCCCCGGCTGGCCGGGGTCCGAGCTGTGGGTCTGGCTGCGGCTGAAGCTGATCGCCGATGCCGGCCTGGTCGGGCTGCCCAATGCCGGCAAGTCGACCTTCCTCGCGGCGGTCTCCAACGCCCGGCCGAAGATCGCCGACTATCCGTTCACCACGCTGCATCCGAATCTCGGCGTTGTCGGGGTCGACGGTCGCGAGTTTGTGATGGCGGACATTCCCGGCCTGATCGAGGGCGCCCATGAGGGGCGCGGCATAGGTGACCGCTTTCTCGGCCATGTCGAGCGTACGCGCGTGCTTCTCCATCTGGTGGACGCCGCCGGGGATGACCCGATGGCGGCCTATCAGACCATCCGTCGGGAACTCGAAGCCTATGGCGGCGGCCTCGCCGACAAGCCGGAAGTGCTGGCCCTGACCAAGGTCGATGCCCTGTCGCGCGAGGACCTGGCGATGGTGGCCGAGCTGGTCGAGGATGCCACGGGCAAGCCGCCGATGCTCCTGTCATCGGTCGCCGGGACGGGCGTGACGGAGGTCCTGCGCGCCCTGATGGCCCAGATCCGCGGCGATCCGGCGATCGACCCTCGGCCTCTTCACGACCCTGCCGACGAGGCGGTTGACGAGAGCGTTGACGAGGCGTCCTCGGCCGATCGCTGGGACCCCTTGAGTGCGGCCTGAAGGCGCGCCCTGGTGATCGTGTCCGAGACCGAGACCGAAACCGCCACCGACACCGGGACTGCGATCGCCGGCCCGACGCCTTCAGCTGCCGTCGATGCCATGACATCGGGCGTCCGGCCGTCGCTGGCCGACGCGCGCCGTGTCATCGTCAAGATCGGCTCTGCCTTGCTGGTCGACGAGGCCACCGGCGCGGTCAACCAGACCTGGCTCGATGCGCTGGCGGCCGATGTCGCGGCCATGACCTCCGGCGGGCAGGAAATCGTCCTGGTCTCCTCCGGCGCCATAGCGATCGGGCGCCGCCAGCTCGGCCTGACCCATCGCGCCCTGCGGCTGGAGGAGAAGCAGGCAGCCGCGGCGACCGGGCAGATACTGCTCGCCTATGCCTGGCAGACAGCACTCGCCCGCCACCACTTGACGGTCGCCCAGGTGCTGCTGACCCTCGAAGATACCGAAGCCCGCCGACGCCACCTGAACGCCCGGGCGACGCTGCAGCAGCTGCTCGGGCTCGGGGTCGTCCCCGTGATCAACGAGAACGACACGGTGGCCACCGCCGAGATCCGCTTCGGCGACAACGACCGGCTGGCGGCCCGGGTCGCCCAGATGACCTCCGCCGACACCTTGGTGCTGTTGTCCGACATCGACGGGCTCTACACCGCCGACCCACGCAAGGATCCGACCGCGATCCTGATCCCCGAGGTGACCGAGATCAGCCCCGAGATCGAGGGCATGGCGGGCGAGCCGCCCCCCGGCTACAGCTCCGGCGGCATGGTGACCAAACTCGCCGCTGCCCGGATCGCGCTCGCCGCCGGCTGCCGCATGGTCATCACGCGTGGCGACCGCCTCGGCCCCCTCGGCGCGCTGGCGCGCAGCACCCCGGACGGCGAGCCGGTCCCGGCGACCTGGTTCCTGCCGAGGGCAGAGCCCCGCACCGCGCGCAAGCGCTGGATCGCCGGGCATCTGAGCCCGCACGGAACCGTCACCATCGACGCCGGCGCGGCGCGCGCGCTCAAGTCCGGCAAAAGCCTGCTCCCGGCGGGTGTGGTCGGCATCGA
>CAYNIS010000006.1:4822-15854 GCA_964397055.1 uncultured Rhodospirillaceae bacterium
ATCGACGGCGGCTTCGATCGCGGCGACGCGGTCGCCGTTCAGGACGTCGAGGGACGGCGCCTCGCGGTCGGGCTGAGCGCCTACACGGCGGAGGATGCGCGCCGGATCGCCGGGCGGCACAGTCAGGACATCGCGCGGATCCTGGGCTTCCAGGGGCGGGAGGAACTGATCCACCGCGATGACCTGGTGGTGGATGGATCGGCGGAAACCGCATAGGTCCTTGTGCGTTCGGACCTGGGCGGGCTGGACGCGGCCGCAATGTCGCCCAAGTCTCTTGCCGTCCGGGCTCGCATCTGTCGACTCTGCGGTCGGAACGCCGACGTGACGAACCAAAGCCGGTCCGAGAGCCGCTTGAAACACGAAAGGGTGGGCCAGCCTTGGAAGGGCAAGACCCGATCACCGATGGGACGGCACCGCGGTTGGTGCGGCGCGCCGACTATCTGCCGCCGGCCTTCCTGGTCGACCGCATCGACCTGACGATCCGCCTCGACCCGCGGGAGACGATCGTCGCCTCCCGCCTCACCGTGCGCCCGAACGGCGAAGGCGACGCCGATCTCGTCCTCGACGGGGAACGTCTGACCCTGCGGACGCTTGTCGTCGATGGCGTGCCCCTCGGGGCGAATGGCTATCGGGTCGATGACGACAAGCTGACGATCTTCGGCATCGATCGGCCGGTCACCGTCGAAGCCGAGGTTGCGATCGACCCGTCCGCCAACACGGCTCTCGAGGGGCTTTACCTGTCCAACGGCACCTATTGCACCCAGTGCGAGGCGGAGGGCTTCCGGCGAATCACCTATTTCCCCGATCGGCCGGATGTCATGGCGCGCTTCGCCGTCCGGATCGAGGCGGATCCGGCAACAGCGCGTGTGCTTCTGTCCAACGGCAACCTCGTTGCGTCCGGGGAACTCCCGGGCGGCTGCCACTTCGCCGAATGGGACGATCCGTTCCCAAAGCCGTCGTACCTGTTCGCGCTGGTCGCCGGCAACCTGAGTGCCGTTCGCGACCGCTTCGTCACCCGCTCCGGCCGTTCGGTGGACCTCGCGATCTGGGTCGAGCCCAGCAACGAACCGTTGACCGGGCATGCCATGGCCGCCCTCAAGAAGGCGATGGCCTGGGACGAGGAGGTGTACGGCTTCGAGTACGACCTCGACGTCTTCAACATCGTGGCGATCGGCGACTTCAACATGGGAGCGATGGAGAACAAGTCACTCAACATCTTCAATTCAAAGTACATTCTGGCCGATATCGAGACCGCGACCGACGATGATCATCAGGCGATCGAAAGCGTCGTCGCCCATGAATACTTCCACAACTGGACGGGTAATCGCATTACCTGCCGTGACTGGTTCCAGCTGTCCCTGAAGGAAGGGCTGACGGTCTTCCGCGACCAGCAGTTCTCCGCCGACATGGGATCGCCGGCCGTGCGGCGGATCGCCGATGTCGAAACGCTGCGGCGCACCCAGTTCGCGGAGGACGCCGGCCCCACCGCCCATCCCATCCGGCCCGACAGCTATATCGAGATCAACAACTTCTACACGCCGACCGTGTATGAGAAGGGTGCCGAGGTCATCCGCATGCTCCACACGCTGGCGGGGCCGGAGCGCTACCGCCGCGGTATCGAGACCTATGTCGACCGCCATGACGGGGCGGCGGTCACCTGTGACGACTTCGTCGACGCGATCGAGGCGGGGGCCGGGCTCGACCTCGGCCGGTTTCGGACCTGGTATGCCCAGGCCGGCACGCCGGAGGTGACCGTCCGTCTCGTCCATGACCCGGTGACGGCGACGGCATGTCTTACCATCACCCAGGCGACGCCGCCGACCGCCGGGCAGCCCACCAAGCAGCCGCTGGTTCTGCCCTGCCGCCTCGGCCTTGTCGGTCAGGATGGCCGCGACGTCCCGGTGACGCTGGCCGGAGAATCGGCACCGGGCCCGTCGAGCCGCGTGATCGAGATCACCGAGGCGCGCCAGACCGTCGACCTCACCGGACTGCCGGAACGGCCGGTGCCCTCGCTGTTTCGCGGTTTCTCGGCACCGGTGAAGCTGGATGCAGGCTTGAGCCGCGCCGACCTCGCCCATCTGTTCCGCCACGACAGCGATGCCTTCAACCGCTGGGAGGCGGGCCAGACCCTGGCGTCGGAAACGCTTCTGCAGTTGGTGGATGCCTATCGCCTCGGCCGCGATCTTTCGATGCCGGGCGACATCATCGACAGCTATCGCCAGGTGTTGTCGGACCCGCCACCCGATCTGGCGGCCGCAGCCCAGATGCTGGCGATCCCGAGCGAGGCGGCGCTCGCCCAACGCCTGTCGATGGTCGATGTCGACGCCATCCATGCCGCCCGCGGTTTCTTCCGCCGGTCGGTTTCCCGCCTGCTGCGTGCCGAACTCCTGGTTGTCCTGGAGCAGAACCGGGCGACCGGCCCCGTTTCGATGGCGGCGGAGGCTGTGGGCCGGCGCGCCTGGCGCAATCTTGCCTTGGCCTACCTGCTCGCCGAGCCGGACGACGATCTTGTCGGCCACGCCCTGGCGCAATACGACGGGGCGATGACGATGACCGACCGCATGGCGGCCTTCGCAGCCCTCTCGTCGACACGCGGGCCGGTCGGTGAGCGTGCCTGGGATCGGGTGGTCGCGGACTTCTACCAGCGCTTCCAGGGACGTGCCCTGGTCATAGACAAATGGTTCGCGGTCCAGGCGCGCGCCGACCGGCCGGACGTCGTCGATCGGGTGCGCGACCTGATGCGGCACCCCGATTTCACCCTGCGCAATCCGAACCGGTTGCGCTCGCTGATTGCCGGTTTCGGGTCCAACCAGGCGCATTTCCACCGCCGTGACGGGGCGGGCTATCAGCTCCTGGGAGAGGTTGTTCGCGAGGTCGACGCCCTCAACCCGCAGGTTGCGGCCATGCTGTTGACACCAATGCGCCAGTGGCGGCGTTTCGACGACCGCCGCCAGCACGGCATGCGCCGAACGCTGGAGGCGGTCATCGCGGGCGGGCCGGTCTCCCGCGATGTGTTCGAAGTCGTGACGCGCTCGCTCGCGCCGCCGCCTGAGTCGGCCTGAGCAAGCCATGCGCCAGGGGCTCGTGAAGACCACGCTGTTCGACATCATCGTCGTTCAGGGGACCTCTCACCATCGCCTCTCGATGCTCTACGACTTCGCGATCGTCGGCTTTGTCGTCGTCAACCTGATCACCCTGGTGCTCGAGACCGACCCGGTCATCGGCGACAGGTACGCCAGCATCCTGCGGTTGATTGACGGGCTGACCGTCGCCTTCATCACGGTCGACTATGTCCTGCGGCTGTGGGTCATGGTCGAGGATCCTCAATTTCAGCCGTTGGGGCCGGTCTGGGGGCGTCTCGCCTACGCGCTCAGCCCGCTCGCCCTCATCGACCTGGTCGCGATCCTGCCCTTCTACGCCAGCCTGCTGGCCGCGACCCGCCTCGAATTCCTGCTCGTCCTCCGCCTCCTGCGGGTCCTGAAACTCGCCCGCTACTCGCCGGCGATCTCCACCGTCATCCAGGTCGTGGTGAACGAGCGCAAGGCCCTGATCGCCTCGCTGTTCCTGCTCTCCATCGCCCTGGTCATGAGTGCCGGCATGATGTTCGTGATCGAGGCCAAGGTGCAGCCGGAAAGCTTCGGCACGCTTGGCAAGTCGTTGTGGTGGGCGATCATAACGCTCACCACGGTCGGCTACGGCGACGTCGTCCCCTCGACACCTCTTGGCCGGGTGCTGGCCGGCATTACCGGCGTCGCCGGTATCGTGCTGTGTGCGGTGCCGGCCGGCATTCTCGCGTCCGGCTTCGTCAACGAGATCAAGCGACGCGACTTCGTGGTGACCTGGCGGCTGGTCGCGAAGGTGCCGTTGTTCGCCAGCCTCGATGCCGACAAGATCGCGGCGATCACCGACCGCCTGAGGATCGAGACCGCGCCCGGGCAGGCCAACGTCCTGCACATGGGCGAGCCCGGCGACAGCATGTACTTCATCGTCGAGGGCATGGTGCGCGCGGATTTCCCGGGCGGCAGCAGCCGGCTCGGCCCCGGCGAGTTCTTCGGCGAGCTCGCACTTCTCTCCAACGCTCCGCGGATGGCGACGATCACGGCAATCACCGATTGCCGCTTCCTGGTCCTCGACCGCACGGTGTTCGAGGCGCTGATGGAGGAGGACAAGGCTCTGAAGCAGGAAATCCTGGAGGTCGCCCAGCAGCGGGCTCCGGAGGTTGTCATCTCCCTCTAGCCGTGTGTTCCAGCGATGTGGAGTCACATCGCGGTTCGGGGCTCGCGCGGCCCAGTCGAGTTCGAGCATTCTTTCGAAGCGCCAGGCCGATTCCGTCCGGCTGGAAAATGCTCAAGCCCCAGCCCGGACGTGCGGGCGTGCGCTCCCGACCATGGGCACGGTCCGCGCCATGCCGGTTCACAGCGGTCCGAGGATGGCGCCGAACAGGGCCGCGGTAATCGCCGTCAGATAGAGGCCGTAGAGCGTTGCCCGCCATTCCTGGGCGGGGTCGCCGGCGAGGCCGTGGTCGATGAGGATCGCGGTGGCGGAAATCGCAACGCTGTCGTCGCGGGCCACGGCGTAGGCCACGCCGTTGTGCCGGAAACCGCCGGCCACCGTGCTGAGCGGCTGGCGCGCCAGGGCGTTCGCGGTCGCCACGAAGCGACGCACCAGGGTCGCCTGCGGCTCGCCGTCGGCGTCGATCGGCTGGAGCTCCACCAGGCGAACGGTTCCCTGGCGCAGCGGATCCCAGGCGCGGTAGACGAGGCCGAGGTCATCGCGAGAGATCAATTGGTCGATCACGTAGCTCTTGACCGCATGGCCGGCCGGCCGTGGCGTCCTGGTGTCGTGCGACGCCATTTCCACCGCACCTGGAGATGCGGCTTCAGGCGGGAGCGATTGATCGGCCGTTGCCATGGCGCGGGTCCTGTGGAAGGGCGACCGGTGAAGGAATGGTCGACAGCACTACCGTAGCCCGGCCGTCGCCGCCAGTGTCCTGATTCCGAAGTTCGCTGCCAGGGCGTGACCCGCGCGCTTGCGAACTTCGGAACCGAGAAGGACACTAGATTCAATGGGTTGTTAGTGTGATTCAGATCGAGAAGGTCGCACCCAACTTGCGGATAGAGCGATCGACCTTCTCGATCATCACACTCGCGCGTGTTCCAACGATGTGGACTCACATCGCGGTTCGGAACACACGCGACCCAGTCGAGTTCGAGCATTTTTTCGAAGCGCCGGGCCGATTCCGTCCGGCTGTAAAATGCTCTAGGGTCCCGGCCATCGTTCCGAGGGGGGGCCGATGGACGTCGATCTTGCAGTTGCCGACGGCGGGGAGGTTTGTCTCGCCATCGATCCGGGGCCGGACACCGGCCTGGAGGGGGAGGTTCAGCGCGTTGACTACGCGACCACCACCCGCCAGTTGGTCGTGGTCTCCGAGCGCAGCGACGGCACGGAGGCGAGGCTGGAGATGGCGCGTCCGGTCGACCCGGAACTGGCGCCGATGGTTGCGACCGCGCCGACAGTGCTGGTCGCGGCGGTCGGAGAGGATGGCGTTACCGCGGCGTGGAAGGTGCCGTTGCAGTTGATCTTCGAGGAGGACGGCGAATGACCGCGGCTTCAGCCCGGCTGGACGCAGCCGAGACCAAGGCGGCCCTCGCCCCCTTCGCGTCGGGCCGGGTCAAGTCCCAGAACCTGAAGGGCGAACAGTCCTTCTGGAAGCGGCCGATCGTGCGGGTCGTCGGGGCGGCCCTGACGTCCTTTGTCGCCCTCGGCGCATTCGCCGCGGATCTCATGGACACGGTTCAGCTTCTCGGGTCGAGCGGTCAGGCGGCGGCAATCGCCGCGGCCGTGGTGACCCAGGTCGTCGCGATCGTGACCGGCACCAAGATGGTCCGCCAGTATCTTGCGGACAAACGCGCGGCGGCCGAGCAGCAGGCCCGCATCGGTGCCGACGGCAAGCCGGTCGAGATCGACTGCGATGCCTGCGCGCGCACCCTGAAAGGGCTGCAGGCCGACGGCGCCAAGCCCAAGGCGGAGCTTGAGCATACCGCCCCGAAGCACGGCCGCCCCAAGCATGACGGGCCGGGTGCGTGAAGTCGGCGGTTCCCCACCGGGGGCCTTGACGCTCGGGCGGTCCGGGCTCTCCCATGGCTGCCGAACAACAAGGATGCGGCAGGGGAGGACCGAAAGATGCGCACCGACAACGCCTGGCTGGCCCAGGTCACCGAGGAGATCGTCGACCCGGATCAGGAGATCGTCGACCCGCACCACCACCTGTGGCAGCGGCAGGACGGCGACTACGAGCTCGACGAGCTGTGGGCCGACACGTCGAGCGGACACAACGTCGTCCAGACCGTCTTCATCCAGTGCGGCGCCTATTACGACGCGGACGCGCCGCGCCACCTGCGGCCGCTCGGCGAGACCAGACGGGTCGCGGAGATCGCGGAAGCCTCCCGCGCCGACCCGACCAAGGCGACCATCGCCGGCATCGTCGGCTACGTGAACCTGACCCATGACGGTGCCGAGGAGATGATGGCGCTGCACGCGGAGGCCGGTCGCGGGCTCCTCAAGGGCATTCGCCACGGCGGGGCGCGCGACCCCCATCCCGAAGCGTTGTCGATCGCCGGCACGGCGGCCGAGGGCCAGTATGCGGATCCGCTGTTCCGGGCGAATGTCGCGAGGCTGGGGGAGCGCGGCCTCACCTTCGACACCTGGCACTACCACCACCAGAACCGCGATTTCCTGGCGTTGGCGAAGTCGGCGCCCGGCACGACCATGATCCTCGACCATTTTGGGACACCGCTCGGGGTCGGCCCCTATGCCGGCAAGCGCGAGGAGATCTTTGCCGCCTGGAAGGACGACATCGCGGCGATTGCGGAGTGCCCCAACGTCGTCGCCAAGCTCGGCGGCATGGCGATGCCCGACAACGGCTATGGCTGGCACACCCGCGCCAAGCCGCCGACCTCCGACGAGTTCGTCGAGGCGCAGGGAGACTGGTACCAGCACACGATCGCCTGCTTCGGGCCGGACCGGTGCATGTTCGAGAGCAATTTCCCGGTCGACCGACAGTCGATCAGCTATCCGGTGCTGTGGAACGCCTTCAAGAAAATCGCGGCCGGTTTCTCCAAGGCCGACCGCGACCGGATGTTCTTCGGCACGGCACGCCGCGTCTATCGTCTTTGATCGGCGTCAGGTGAGGTGGAAGCGGGTGCCGCCGATCTCCACGGTGTCGCCCGCGACCTTGCAGCCGCGTGCCGCCGCCTGGCGGATCAGCCGGTCGCGGTCGGCGACGGCCAGATAGATGCCGCCCAGGCCCGGCCCGCGCCCGTCCCGGTCGGGCAGGAAGCGCAAAGTGGCGTTGGCCAACAGGACGACCGGCGTATCGTCCTCCGTCTCGACCGGCAGGTTCGAGATTGCGGCCCAGTGTTCCGCCAATGCCATCGGGTCGGGGCCCTGAAGCTCGACCCCGGTGATGGCGCTCACCACGTCGGTTGAGATCGTCGGTTCCCAGCCGGTGCCGCCCGCGGGACCCCAATTGCCGGTGAAGGCGTTGTTCTCGTCCCAATCGACCTCGAAGAACGACGCGCGCATGTCGCGCGGGTGCAGTTGCATGATCCGCCAGGTGGTGCGGTCGGCCTCCCATGCGACGCGCACGTCACGTGCGGCAGCGCGCGCACGATAGGCATCCTGTTCTTCCTTCGAGCCGACCTGGCAGATGACCATGTAGCCGCCGTCACCCTGGCGCCGGTCGAGATAGCGGCCGGCCGCGGTCCCCTCCTCGATCGGCGCCACCACCTCGATGAAGTTGGTGCCGACGGTGAGGAGCGCGTTCTCCAGGCCGAAGCGGGCGACGCCCGGGTCGATGTGGCAGGTCTTGATCGACAGGACCTGTTCCAGATCCTCGATCACCGGGGCCAGTTTCTCGGCGACGAGGCAGATCTGGCGAAGATGTATGGGCATGTCGGTTCCTCCCCAGGATGCTTCTTGTAGTTGAGGGAACTTTGGCGCGGGTTTGGCGGCAAGGGCAACGCCGGCACGCGAAGCCCCTTGGCGGGAGGATGCCCTACAGTGCGGCGGTAAGTTGGCTGATGCCGCTGCGGCCGGCTTCGACCGCGACGGTTGCCAGGGCATGCGTCGAGGTGGGCTCGGTCCGGGCCGCGACGACGGCCGCCAGCATCGGCAGGTTGGCGCCCGCGACCATCTTCGCGATCGCCTGGTCGAGGACCGACTGGGTGAGGTTGGCCGCAGTCTCTCCCAGGCTGTCGGTCAGGACCAGCGTGCCCTCGCCCTCGTCGACCGAGGTTATCGCCTGCACCAGGAGGCGGCGCTGGGCCTCGACATCGCCGTGACGGTCGACGTCCACCGCGATCATCTGGGCCTGGGGGCCCTCCAGGGTCTGGACACCCTGGATGAGCGATGTCCCGAAGCTGCCATAGCCGGCGACGACGACCCCGATCATGCGCTCACCCCCAGTTGGATCTTCTGCCCGGCCTTAGGTGCGGCGGGCGCCGGCGCGGCCGTGGTCGAAAGGGTCTTGACCGGCGCGTCGCCGGCATCCTTGGGCACGTCGAGGGCCTCGATCGCGCGCCGTTCGGCCGGCGCCATGAACAGGCGCGCGCGGTCCGTCGCCGCCAATAGCTTGGCGAGATCGGGATCCGGCGTTCCCTGTTCCTCTGCCGTGCGCACCGTGTTGGCGAGGTAGTCCCGGTTGGTCCCGGTCTTGCCCGAACACCGCGCGATGACGCCGGCCTTCTCCTCCATGGAGAGCTTGTTGCCGACATAGAGGTCTGACTCGGTATCAGCGACACAGGTCAGCGCCTTCACCGTCTCGCCGTTGTCCTGTTCGACCTCCAAGAGCTTGAAGGTGTAGATCGGCATGTCGGGCGGGACCTCGCGCTTGGCCAGCTTGCCCAGGTCCTCGACCGCTCGGGACGCCGGGGTGACCAGAACCGCACCCGACGTCGTCGGCGGTTCTCCGCCATCCTCCGCCTCCGCCGTGTCGAGGCCGAGGGTGATGCCCGGGTTTTCCTTCGACCCGCGGTAGTAGGTGTCCTGGCAGACGAAGCCGCGCTTGTAGCCCGTGAGGTCCGCCTTCACCAGGTCCGAGAGTTCGGTGTGCGGCTTCCACGGCAGGGAGCCGTAGCCGAAGACGCGCACGACACCGGTCGTCTCGATCTCCTGGGCGATTTCCTCGACCCCCTCGTCGTCGAGGCCGGGAAACGCGGAGAGCGCGTCTCTGAGGGCGTCGGGATCCGGCAGATCACTCATCTGGCGAGGGCCTCCTTGAACGTCCGGCACGTCCGGGTTGCCGCCATCCTGGTCACAATTTCCCTAAGCAATCTTGAGCGAAACACCTGCCGGCCTCAGCCGCCCGCCGCTGCGACCTGGACCGGCGGCGGGTTCGGTTCGTTCATCGTGCGATCCTCGTGGAAGCGCACGGTTGCCGTGGTGCCGAGCCCGGGCGTGCTCTGGAGCGTCAGGGTGCCGCCATGTAGGCGCATCATCGCCTGTACCAGCGGCAGGCCGAGGCCGGTGCCCGCATAGCGCTTGGTGTAGGTGTTGCCGACCTGGGTGAACGGTTCGAGGGCGCGGCGCGTGTCCTCCGGGGTCATCCCGATGCCGGTGTCTGTCACCGTGATCGCGACCCGGCGGTCGGCCTCCAGCATCGCCGCGACGCGGACCTCGCCACCGCGCTCGGTGAACTTGATCGCGTTGGAGACGAGGTTGAGCACGACCTGCCGGACGAGCCGCGCATCCGCCATGACCGTCGGCGGCGTCTCCTGGTCAACGGGGGCGACGACAAGGCTGAGTTCGGCCGCCTCCGCCCGTTCCCTCAGGATCGCGGCGGATTCCCCGATGACCCGGCTCAGATCGACGACACTCTCGTCGAGGTCGCGCCGGCCGGCCTCGATCCGGGAGTGTTCGAGGACGTCGTTGACGATGTCGAGGAGGTGGCGGCCGGCATCGCGGATGGTTGCCACGTAGTCGTGATAGCGCCCGTCGCCGCCGAGTGGTCCGAACATCTCGGTCTGGATCATCTCGGAGAAGCCGATCACGGCATTGAGGGGCGTTCTGAGCTCGTGGCTCATGTTCGCGAGGAAGGCCGACTTCGCCTCGTTCGCGACCTCCGCGTCGTTCTTGGCGCGGACAAGCTCGTTCATCACCCCCTCCAGCCGGCGCGTGTGCGACCGGATGGCGGCGACGACGCGGTTGTACTGCCGGGCGATGGGCTCGATCTCGCTGCCGACCTGGACGTTGACCGGGGCCAGATCACTCTCGACCCCGGCCCCGCCGATCGCGCGGTGTTCCTCCATCTCGTCGATCAGGTCGACGATCGGGGAGAAGGCACCATGCTCCAGGACGTTGAGCCCGCGTTCCTCCTCCGCGGCACTGATCCGCAGCGGCAGGATGACGTGGATCACCCGGAGACCGATGAAGGCGACCGAGAAGGCATAGGCGCCGAAGGCCGCGATGCCGAGCGCTTGGATTGCAAGCTGGTCAAGCATCGGCCGCTCGATCGCGCCCGGGGCGGCGGCAATCGGGACGAGGAGCGTGCCGACAATGCCGCCGGCCAGATGGGCGGGGATCGCACCCACCGCATCGTCGATCGACAGCCGGTCGAGGGCTACGCTCGCCAGCATGACAGCCAAACCCCCGGCCAGCCCGGTCATGGCGGCGCCGGCGGCGCCGAAGACGTGGGCGCCGGCGGTCACCGCGACCAGGCCGCCGATGATGCCGTTGATCAGGGCGTTGACGCGGACCTGCCGGTAGAACAGCAGGGACAGGGCCTGGCCGGTCAGGCCCCCGAAGCAGCCGGCCAGCATCGTGTTGAGGACAATGGTCGCCACCTCGGCCGTGAAGGCGAGGGTCGAGCCGCCGTTGAAGCCGAACCAGCCGACCCACAGAAGCAGCGCGCCGAGGGCCGACAGCGGCATGTCGCTGGGTTCCGGGGTCTGACCGTCGGCGCCGTAGCGTCCGGTTCGGGGACCGATGACCAGCAGGAAGGCGAGGGCGACCCAGCCGCCGACCGAGTGCACCA
>CAYNIS010000006.1:15864-29887 GCA_964397055.1 uncultured Rhodospirillaceae bacterium
GATGAAGCCCATCGCCTCCAGCCAGCCGGGCTCGCCGCCGTCGATGCCGGCCCACGCCCAGTTGCCGGCGACCGGATAGATCACGGCCGTCACCAGCACCACGCAGGCCGCATACCCGTGATAGGGCACGCGCTCTGCCACGGCACCGGAGACGATGGTGTTCGCGGTCCCGCAGAAGAGCAGTTGGAACAGCATGACGGAGGCCGCCCAGGCGGCACCGTCAGCCGTCGCTGCCGGGTCCGTCAGGCGCCCGTCGCCGAACATGATGGGGACGCCGACGGCCCAGAAGACCGCCGCCGACAGCGTCAGATCGGAGAGGTTCTTGGCCGCGACGTTGATATTGTTGCGCGCCCGGACCAGGCCGGCTTCCAGCGCCAGGAAGCCGCCCTGCATGACGAGGACGAGAACCGCGGCAAACAGTATCCAGAGGATATCGGCGGCCTGTGCCATCAGCGTCCCGAGGCGGTGGCGGTCTGACGAAGGTCTGACAAGAGTGAGCCCGGCTGCTTTCAGAGTGGTGAAGAACGCGCACGAAACAACGCTGCATTTCATAGGGGGATATGTCGTCCCATAGGGGTACATGTCGTCCGGCGATGACCGCGACCCTTCAAGCGGCCGCGAGTGCCGCAAGTGCCGGCAGATCGTCCCAGCGCACCCGATAGCTCATCAGCCGGTGACGGCCCATGACCGTCTGCGCCTCCGGCAGCCGTGCCCCGCCGAGGCGGTCGTAGAACCGGACCGCCTGTCGGTTGCCCTGGAACACCAGAAGGCAGGCACTGTGATGACCGCGGGCGATCAGCGCTTCCGCCCCCGCCGACAGGAGCCGACGGCCGATGCCGCCGCTGCGGTGGGCGGGGGCCATGTGCAGGCTTTCGATGAAAGGCTCGTCGTAGCCTGCTGTCCGGCACCAGATGGAGATGAAGCCGACGATCGTGGCCGTGCCGTCCGCTGCGACCAGGACCACGTCCTTCGGCGACAGGTCGATGCCGGCCCAGTATCTCGGGATCTCGACCGGCGCGACGTCGCGGATCAGCGCTTCCGGCAGGATCCCGGCATAGGCATCCTGCCAGCTTGCCAGCAGGATGCCGGCGATCGCGGGCTTGTCCGCATCGACGGCCGGCCGGATCGTGACCGAGGTCACCCCCATTCCTCTCCCGAAAGCTCGTCACGCAGCGACCGCTTCAGCACCTTGCCCAGCGCATTCCTCGGGAAATCCTCCTTGAAGCGGACGTCGACCAGGCGCTGGGTCTTGCCCAGCCGACCGTTCGCCCAGTCGCGGATCTCCTCCGGGGTGGTCGCGGCACCGGCGCGCGGGATGACCATGGCAAGCGCGCTTTCCCCCCAAAGCTTGTGCGGCACGCCGATCACGGTGACATCCTCGATATCCGGATGCTCGCCCATGATCTCCTCGATATCGACCGGGAACACGTTGAACCCGCCGGAGATGATCATGTCCTTCTTGCGGTCGAGGACGTAGAGGTAGCCGTCCTCGTCCAGCTTGCCGATGTCGCCGGTGCGCAAGTAGGTCCGGCCATGCTCGTCGCGCCAGACCAGTTCCTCGGTCTTGTCTTCGGCCTTGTGGTAGGCGAGCAGCATGCCCGAGCCGTAGGAGCAGATTTCGCCGACCTCCCCGCGCGGCAGTTCCTTGTCGTCCGGGCCGACGATGCGGGTGTCGAAACCGATGACCGGCACACCCACCGAGCCCCATTTCTCCTCGATCATGTCCGGCTTGATCATCGACGCAGCCCCCTCGGAGAAGCCGTAGAGCTCGTGCAGGACCGGGCCGAACCGGTCGATGATGGCGCGCCGCGTGTCGGGCCGCATCGGCGAGCCGGCGGTCAGCATCACCTGGAGGGAGGAGGTGTCGTAGCGGTCGTGATCGGCGAGGGAGAGGACCGAGATGTACTGGGTCGGCACCATCAGCGTGTGGGTGATCCGCTCCCGCTCGATGGTCTCGAGAAGGGCGCGCGGCTCGAACTTCTCCATCACCACGAGGCAGGAGCCCATCAGCATCGCCGGCAGGGCCATCAACTGCGTGCCGTTGGAGTAAAGCGCCGTCGTGGTCAAGATTCGGCTGTGCTGGGTGAAGCACATCTCCAGCGCGTTCGAATAGGCGAAGTGATGTCGGGCGTAGTGGCTTTGCCGGATGCCCTTGGGAACACCGGTCGTCCCGCTGGAGTAGATGATGTTGTAGATGTCATCCAGGTCGCGCTCGACGAAGGGTTCGGTCTCCGCCGCCGCGCGCTCGAACTCTGCGAAGGACGTCCAGCCGGCACCGGTGAAGTCGACCCCGATCCAGCCGTCGGCGGCGACCCCCTCGACCGTCCCGATCATCGGCTCGACCATGCCGCGATAGGCCTCCGCGACGAACACCAGCCTCGAATCCGCGTTGGCGATCATGCCCTTGAGCGTATCGGGCGTGACCAGGGAGGAGAGCGGGGCGTAGCCCAGGCCCGCCTTGATCACGCCGCCCATGATGGCGAGGGTTTCGACCGTGTTGCCGAGCACCAGCGCCGCCATGTCGCCCCGGCCGAGGCCCCGGGCGGTGAGCGCGTTCGCGACCCGGTTCATCGCGGCGTTGATCTGGCGCCAGTTCAGGCGCTGATCGCCCACCACCAGCGCGTCGCGAGTCGGGCGCCATTTGGCATGGGTTGCCCAGATATCGGGCAGGAACATTCGGGCACGGTCGAGCATTGTCTCATCACACGAAGATCGGCGAACGCGCCGGCAAGTGATCGACTTCCGGCCCCGATGGCTTGGCGCGTCAAGGAGTTGCCGTCAAGGCTTGGTGCAGGATCGCAAGGCCCAAGTCGTGGTCTTGTCTGCGGTGTTCACCTTACTGGCTTTTACTACAGCTTTTTCGTTATGGTGAAGGTTCAAGTGTCCTGTTGTTGACAGGGATACATCGAAGTTTTAGATAAAATTTATGGAGTGGTCCCGTGGTAGCACTTGCAGCGAACCGATGGGCTGGCGATCTCACCGATGCCCCGAACCCGGCGACCCAGGGTGAGCGCACTCTTCTTCCGGTCAATCCGGATGGCTCCATCGCGGTCGACAACGGCCGGCTTCTGGTCTCGGCGGAGTATCATCGGGACGGTGACGACCTCGTCCTCGTGACCGACGACGGCCTGCTGGTCGTCGAGGACTATTTCCTCCAGGAACCGCCGCCAAACCTTGTCAGCGCCGACGGCGGGATCATGACCCCGAACTTGGTCCAGAGCTTCCTGGTGGTCGACCCGGACGGACCGTTCGGGGCCCATCTGGTGCTCGCCCAGGCCGGCGACCCGGTCGGCACGGTCACCAATGTGGTGGGTGCGGGCCGGATCATCCGCTTCGACGGGACCGAGGTGGAGATCGAGGAGGGCACCCAGGTCTATCAGGACGATCAGATCCTGACCGAGGGCGGTGGCGGCGTCGACATCACCTTTATCGATGAAACCACCTTCGCGGTCGGCGAGAATGCGCGGCTGGTGGTGGACGAGTACGTCTACGACGCGGAGACCGAATCCGGTACCAGCTTCTTCAGCATCCTCTCCGGCGCGTTCCTGTTCACCAGCGGGCAGATCGGCGACGACGAGCCGAAGAATGTCGAAATCACGACGACGGTCGGCACCATCGGGATCCGCGGCACGATCATCGCCGGTGACATCAACGAGGCCGGGGCCGAGTCCAACATCTCGATCGTCGACGGCGCCATCGTCATCGAAACCGCCGACGGAAACGTGACCGAACTCTCGGACCCGCTGCAGTCCGCCGCCTTCACCGGCAACTTCGCGCCGGTCCGCACGTTCACCATCACCGGCGAGCAGGCCGAACAGCTCTATGCCGATATCCAGCGCGTGACCCCGTCCCGTTTCGACGACGTGGTGTCGGAGGCATCGGAAGAGCAGCAGCAACAACAGCAGCAGCAGCCGGGCGAGGACGGGGCGAACGAGAACGACCAGGGCACCGACGGCAACGACGATTCCGGGTCCGACGGCGAGAGCGGTTCCGGCGACGGTCAGCCGGCTGACGGCAACGAGGAAGGTGGCGGGGAAACCGAAGAGGACGCCGGAGAGGACACCGGAGAGGACACCGGGGAGACGGACACCACCGACCCCGACGGGGAGGAAATCGACATCGCCGCGGCCGGAACCGGAACCGACGTCGATGGCGGCACCGGCACTGACGGCGTTGTCGGCGGGGTCGCCGGCGACCTGCTCGGCGGGACCGGCACACGCCGTCGCACACGTGGGTCGGATGACGACGACGAGCTCATCACCCGGTCGGAGACCGGGACGACAGGGACCGAAACCGAGACCGAAGCCGAGACCGAAACCAAGACCGAAGCCGAGATCGAACCGGTCGTGCTGCCGGAGGTTCGCGTTTCCGATGCCGCCACCGACGAGGGGGGCGGCAACATCGTCTTCACCGTCAGCCTCTCCGAAGCGGTGGCCCAGACCGTCACGGTCAATGCCATCCTGGCATCCGGGTCGGCCCAACTGGGCACCGACTTCAGCGGACCGGGCGCCCCCCAGACCCTGACCTTCGCGCCCGGACAGACCGAAATCACGGTCGAGGTGCCGGTGGCCCTCGATGCCCAGGAAGAGGGGACGGAGGACTTCGCCCTCGTCCTCTTCGGCCCGGAAGGGGCGGTTATCGTCGACCAGCTTGGCACCGCCGAGATCGGGGACGCCGGTCAGTTTTCGATCTCCAACGCCTCGGCGGTGGAGGTCGACGGCGGCCAGTCGACGACGATCACCTTCGCCGTCAGCCTCGACCGTCCGCTCAGCCATGCGACGGCGGTCCAGTTCCAGACGCAAGCGGCATCGGCAGACGGGTCGGACTTCGTCGCCAGCCAGGGCACGGTGGTTTTCCAGCCGGGCCAGACAACGGCCCAGATCGCGGTCACCGTCAACGGCGACGATCTGAGTGAAAACGCAGAGAGCTTCAGCGTCCAGCTCTTCAATGCCGACGGAGCGGTCATCGACGATGCCGTCGGCATCGGTGTCATCGTCGACAACGAGACGCTGATCGCCGGCGGCGACAGCTACACGACGACCGAGGACACCGAGGGCTTCGAGGCGGACGCGGCGACAGGCGTGCTCGGCAACGATGTCGGCCGGGGGCCCCTCCAGGTCGTCGGCTTCGTGGACAGCGACGGCAACCTGATCGTCGTCGACCATGGTGGCCCCGAGGGTGTGCCGGAAGGTGGAGAGGAGCCGGAGGGCGAGGTCGAGCCGGGCGGGATCTTCTTCGACACCCAGTTCGGCGGCGAGATCGAGCTCTTCGCCGACGGGTCGTTCGAGTACATCCCGGTCGAGGATTTCTCAGGTACCGACACGGCGACCTATGTGCTCGGCGACCAGTTCGGCAACCTCACCACCGGGACGATCACTTTCACGGTCGCCGGAACGCCGGACCCGATCGCGCCGATTGCGCTTGACGACGTCGACCCGCACGGTCCGGTCGGCGGCTTCGTCATCAAGGGCGACAGCGCGGGCGACCGGCTCGGCTCCATCGTCGCTGCCGTCGGCGACGTCAACGGCGACGGCTATGCCGACGTCATCGTCGGGGCGCCCTCGGACCAGGCCGACGGCGCGGGAAGCGCCCTCGTGGTGTTCGGCGGGCCGGCCAACACGGATCTCGACAACGGCAGCTTCGCCGACAGCCAGGGGCTCCTGATCCGGGGTGTCGGCGCGGGCGCGAATTTCGGCGCGGTGATCGGTTCCGCAGGCGACGTCAACGGTGACGGCATCGACGATATGCTGATCGCCTCTCCGACTACCAGCGAAGTGGCGGTGGTCTACGGCGGCCAGGATGTCGGCGGCGCAGTCGACCTCGGCAGCCTCGGCGGGCAGGGCTTCACTGTGTCCGGCCTCGGCGGCTGGCAGGTCGGGAGCGGTGTCGCGGCGGTCGGCGACACCGACGGCGATGGCAACGGCGACCTCCTAATCGGGGCAAACGACGCCGGTGGTGCCGGGCAGGGGCAAGCCTTCGTCGTCTTTGGCAATGGCGACGCAACGGGCGTCGACCTCAGCACCGCGGACGGCGACCAGATCGGGCTCGAAATCACCGGCATCGACACCGACGGTGGCGGCATGTCGATCGCCTCTGCCGGCGACTTCAACAATGACGGCGTCACCGACTGTCTGGTCGAGGCCGGGTCGACCGACACCGCGAACGGCGCTGGGTCGGGGGCTGCCTACGTCATCTTCGGCCAGGCGCTGGAGAAGACCGGTGTCGCGGGCGCGCCGACGGTGGACGTCACGTCCCTCGCGGCCGGGGAGGGCCTTGCCATCATCGGCGAGGCCGCAGGCGACGAGGCCGGGTTCTCCGTCGCCGAGGTCGGCGACGTCAACGGCGACGGCATCGACGACATCCTGATCGGGGCCGTCAAGGGTACCTCGGCCGGGTCCGACAGCGGCACGGCCTATGTCGTCTTCGGCTCGGAAAGCCCGGCGACGGAAATCGATCTCGGCAATCTCGGCGACCAGGGCTTCCGCATCATCGCCAAGAATGGTGGGGATTGCGTCGGCTACTCGGTGTCGTCCGCGGGCGACATCAACGGCGACGGGCTCATGGATCTTCTGATCGGGGCGCCCACCGCCGATACCGGCTTCGCCGATGCCGGCAAAACCTACGTCGTCTTCGGCACCGAAACCGCCGCAGACGTCAATCTCTCGGACGTTGCCGCAGGCGAGGGCGGCTTCGTTATCGAAGGCTTCTCCGGCAACGACATGAGCGGCAAGGCGGTCTCCGCGGCCGGCGACGTCAATGGCGACGGCTATGACGATCTGATCGTCGGCTCGCCCTTCGGCAACGAGGGCGGGGGGTCGAATTCCGGCGCGGCCTACGTGGTCTACGGCGGACCGGAATTCACCATCGACACGCCGAACACGGAAAACCAGCCGATCGCCGCCCGCGACGAGTACACCGCCACGGAGGATCAGGCGCTCGTCGTCAGCAACCCCTTGGACGGCGTGCTCGCCAACGACGCGGTCTTCGACGGCGACGTCTCGGTCGTCGAAGGCACGTTCCAGACGCGGGAGGGCGGCACCGTCGAGGTGAGCTTCGACGGCACGTTCACCTACACGCCGGCGGCAGAGTTCTCCGGCCACGATACGTTCGAATACACGATCGTGGACGAGACCGGCGATCGGGCGACGGGCATCGCGGTGATCGACGTCCAGGTGGTCGACGACCCGCCGGTCGTGGGGCCGGTCACGGGGACGGCGACCGAAGGCGTGCCGACGGTGTTCTCCTTCGACGTGACCGATGTCGATAGCGAGACCCTGACCTACAAGTTCGGCACGATCGACGGCGACGGCAACTTCGTCGAAGGCGGTCACCCGGCGGCGATCGTCTCCGTCGACGACACGCTCGGAACCTTCACCTTCGACGGTGACTTCGGGTTCGACAGCCTGAACGACGGGGAGCAGGGAACCTTCGAGGTCGCCTATGTCGCCGACGACGGCACCAGCCAGAGCGCGCCGTCGACGATCACCATCACGGTCGACGGCGTCAACGACGAGCCGGTGGCCCCTGCCGATCACAAGGTCTACATCCCGGATATCGGCGGCACCTATGCCCTCAACTTCTCGGCGCCGTTCGACCCCGACGACGACGTGCAACTGCGCGTGATCGACATCACCGGCACCGGGATCTACCAGGGCGCCGGCGGCCTGCCGCTGAGCATTGGCAGCATCGTTGGCCTCGCCGAGTTCGGTCAGGTTCAATTGATCGACTTCGGCCTCGCGCCGATCGGGTCGCAAACCACGATCACCTTCGAGGCCTTCGATCCGGCGACGGAAGCAACACCAAGCGTTGCCAGGCGCTTCACCGTCACCTCGGAAGTCTATGACGAAAGTTCCGCCGTCAGCATCGACGGGGTGGCCGGGCGCGATGTGTTCTATGCCGCCGGCCAGGATGACACGGTCGAAGGCGGCAACGGCAACGACCTCCTCATCGGTGACGCCGGCGACGAACGCTTCTTCGGCGATGCCGGTCGGGACACCCTGTTTGGTGGCGACGGCAACGACGATCTGTTCGGCGGTGCGGGCGACGATTTCCTTAAGGGCGATGCCGGCGACGATGACCTGGACGGGGACGACGGCGACGACCGGCTCTTCGGCGGTCTTGGGGAAGACACGCTGGAGGGTGGTGCGGGCAACGACCTCCTGGAAGGCGGGGAGGCGTATGACCGACTGCGCGGCGGCGCCGGCGACGATCACCTCGACGGCGGTGCCGGCGACGACAGCCTGCACGGCGACAGTGGCCACGACCTTCTGAAGGGCGGGGCCGGCGAAGACTATCTCGAAGGCGGTGACGACGACGACTGGCTGTTCGGCAATCTGGGCCGAGACACGCTCGACGGTGAAGACGGCAACGACCTTCTCGACGGCGGCGAAGGGCGTGACGAACTGCACGGTGGGCAGGGCGACGACATCCTGAGGGGCGGCCTGGGCGAGGACACGCTCGCCGGGTGCGACGGCAACGACACGCTGTTCGTCGGGGAGGTTGCCGAGACCGGCGATCTTGGCGACACGCTGTTGGGCGAGGACGGCGACGACACCATCGTCCTCGACTTCCTCGACTTCCAGGAGATCGGCGGCGGCAACGGCTTCGATATCCTGCGCATCACCGGTGAGGCGGGCCAGAGCCCGATCGACTTCTCCGGCCTTTCGTCGAAGATCGACGGCATCCAGCTCTTCGATCTGGATGAGACCGGCGATCCGGACGCCGCGATATCGATCACCCTGGATGCAGCCCAGGTGATCGAGATGTCGGAAGACCTCGGCGATGTCTTCGACGGCAAGGATGTCTTCGAGATCGAAATCGTCGGCACGTCCAACGACACGGTGAACCTGAACGCCAACTTCGTCCGCGGCAGCAGTTTCACCGTCGATGGTCAGACGTTCACCGAATACAACGACTCCACGGGCAGCGACGTGGCGCGCGTCTCCATCGACGACGACATCCAGGTCACCGGCTTCTCGGTCGTCTGATCGACGGATCGGTCGCGGTATCCGCGGGCCGGCTTCCTGGACGGGGCCGGCCCGTTTCAGTTCTTGTCGCCGCGGACCAGGAGGGTCACGTAGGCCACCGCGAGGTAAACGACGGTGTGCACGATCAGCACGGTCATCGCCGCGGTCACGTCCTGCGCCTCTTCCGCCAGGACGCCGGACATCCCCTCGAACGCCCAGTAGCCGGAAATCAGGACCTGGGCCACCCGCTCGGCAAGGTCCGGCATGTCCGGCACGATCACCCCGGCGAGCGCGATCTGCGGGATCAGCGCCAGGGGAACCAGGGTGTTCGCCTGGTCGCGGGTCGACGTCGCGGCCGAGATCGCAAGGCCGAGGGCATTGCCCGCCAGGGCCGCCAGGGCCATGAAGCCGATCTGGGAGCCGGTCGCGCCGGGTACCACCGACAGCCCGTAGAAGATCGCGACCAGGATCGCCACCTGGACCAGCGCCAGAACGCTGAACACCAGCATCTTGGCCAGCACATAGGCGAAGACGGACAGGTTGATCGCGCGTTCCTGGAGGTAGATCGAGCGTTCCTTGACGATCTCCTTGGAGGCGTTGTTGACCCCGAACCACAGGGAACAGATGCCCAGGAGGAAGAGGATCGACGCCTCCTTCGGGCTCGGCGAGGGTACGTCAGAACCGAAGATCAGCGCCAGCAACAGCGCGATGATCACGCTCTGCGTGGCGGCGATGCCGAGGGTCTTGCGGTCGCCCAGCAAGAGCCGGGCAGTACGGGCGGTCAGGATGCCGAACTGGCGCACCGAGGTGGCGATCTCGCCCAGGACGGTGGTGGGCGGCGCACTCGCGCGGCGCGCCTGGGTTTCCGCCCGGTCCGCGGCATCCGACAGCGGCTGGTCGATGTAGCGCTGGCAGTAGGCGCTCGTTTCATAGGCCGCCTTCCAGTCGGCACCCGCCCGGTCCGCCAGCTTGCGGTAGATGTCGCCCAGCTTCTTGACGCCGAAATAGTCGAGTGCCTCGGCCGGTGAGCCATAGAAGGCGAGCACGCCCGGGTTGGTCATCACCACGACCTTGTGGCAGAACTCCTCCACATTCACGAGCGTGTGGGTTACGCACACGACCGTGCGGCCCCGTTCCGCCATCTGCCGGAACAGGCGCATCATCTCCCAGTCGGTCGCCTCGTCGAGACCGCTGGTCACCTCGTCCAGGAACAGAAGGCTCGGGCCGCTCACCGTCTCGTTGGCCAGGCTGGCGCGCTTCTTCTGGCCGCCGGAATAGGTCGCGATGCGGCTGTCGATGCGGTGGCCGAGCTCGACAGACGCGACCGTCCGTTCGATATCCGCCGCGACCATTTCCGAGCTGCGGTCGGCCGGGAGGCGCAGGCGTGCCGTGTAGGTCAGGGCCTCGCGCAGGCTCAAATCCTCGTGCAGCAGGTCATGCTGCGGGACCAGGGCGATGTCCTCCTTCAGCATTTCGAAGTTGCGATAGAGGTTGACGTCATTGATCAGGACGCGGCCCTCGCTCGCCGGCTGGCGGGCCGACAGCGCGTTCATCAGGGTCGATTTGCCGGAGCCCGAGGGGCCGAGCAGGCAGACGAACTCGTTGGGTTCGATGACCAGCGTGACGTCGTCGAGGATTTTGGCTGGCGTCCCGGCCGTCCCGGTCGGCACGACGCGGGTCAACTGGTCGGCGATGATCCGGATGTTGCCGACCCGGCTGGTCGAGGTGAAGGAATGGCCGGTGAATTCGAGCGAGAAAGGGCCGATGTCGACGACGTCGCCGACCGCGAGGCGCGCGGTCCCGGTGACGACCGCGCCGTTGACGAAGGTCCCGTTGGCGGAGGCGAGGTCGCGGATCATCGCCGCCCCGTCCTTGGTCGTCACTTCCGCATGGCGGCGGGAGACCTGCGGGTGGTCGAGGACGATCTGGGCGGCCTTGGCGCCGCGCCCGATGATCTGGGAGCCGTCAAGCGGAATGTCGCCGGTCGCCTGGGCCGCCGGCCCGCCGGCCGACCGTCCGACCATGGTGGCGTCGTCGTCGACCTCTCCCTTGATCAGGGGGCCGTCGCCGCTCTGCCCCGACCCGATGTCCGCCGGGGCTTTCAGGAACACCACCAGTTGCTTGTCCGACATCTTGATGACGTCGCCCTGGGCCAGGGGCTGCGGTTCGTCGATCGGCCGGTCGTTGAGGAATGTCGGAACATGCTGCGACAGCGGCTCCAGGACATAGCCCGCCCGGCCATAGGCGATGCGTGCCTGTTCCCGCGACATCATCTTGTCGTCGGGGAAGGAGAGATCCGCCTTCTGCGAGCGGCCGATGGTGATCGCATGGTCGCGACGCAACGGAACCTGAAGCCCGCTCTGAAGAACCTGAAGGCAGGGATAGGTTTGCGCGTGTGCGGATGGATCGTTCATGTCCGGACCTCGCCCCATCGTGACCGGAAGTCGCTTTGCTTATACGTCAGAACCCGTAGATGCGTCGCGGGTTGCGGCCCCCCGGCCGCGCCCGATCTCCAGGCGACCGCGTCCGATCTCCAGGCGGCTGCGTGCGACCGGCCTACTGCGCCCGTCCGCCATGGGCGGCACTCCAGGCCTGCGGGCCATTCAGGAAGCTCTCGACTTCGTTCAGCGTCGCGGGATCGAAGCGACCGCTCTCCTTCGCCACGGCGAGAACGTCCCACCAGGTGGTCAGCGCGTGCAGCCGGACACCGATGTCGGACAGGGTCGACAGGCTTTCCTTGAAGATCGCGTAGTGGAAGACGACGAAGCTGTCGGTGACCTTGGCGTCGGCCTTGCGCAGGGCATCGACGAAACGGACCTTGGAGGCGCCGTCGGTCGCCAGATCCTCGACCAGGAGGACCCGGGACCCGGCCTGGAAGGTGCCCTCGATCTGCGCCATCCGGCCGAAGCCCTTCGGCTCCTTGCGGACGTAGAGCATCGGCAGGCCCAGGCGCTCGGCGATCCAGGCGGCGTATGGGATGCCGGCCGTCTCCCCGCCGGCGATGGCATCGACACTTTCCAGCCCGACCTCGCGCAGGATCGTGCCGGCGGCGAAGTCGGAGATCACCGAGCGGGCGCGCGGGAAGGCGATCACCCGCCGGCAGTCGATGTAGACCGGGCTCGCCCAGCCGGAGGTGAAGGTGAACGGTTCATCCGCGTTGAACAGGACGGCCTCGATCTCCAACAGCGTCCGCGCGGTCAGGCGGGCAACGGTGTCACGGTCCGGGATGGCGACGGTCATCAATAGCCTCTGAAGGAAAAGGGTCGAGATCTGGGGTTCCTGGTATAGGCTCCAGGGTTAACCAAGACCAAACGTTGGGAGAAGGTGCGATGACCAGGAAGACCCTGCCGGAAAAGGGCCGCGAATGGCCGGAGCTCGAAGCCATGATGGCGGACATGGCGAAGGCCGACGTCAACTGGCGGGCCGGGCGCGTACCGCTTTATGTCTTCCATGCGAAGGACAGCGTCGCCGACATCAACAAGCGCGCCTTCATGACCTACTTCACCGAAAACGCGCTGGGCGCCGGGCGGGCCTTTCATTCGGTGAAGCGGATGGAGGACGACATCCTCGACTTCGCGCTCAACCTGTTCCACGCCCCTGAAACCGCCGCCGGCAGCATGACCACCGGCGGGTCGGAGAGCATTTTCCTCGCCATGAAGGCGTGCCGCGACTGGACCCGGGCGAACCGGCCCGGGGTCACGAAGCCGAACGTCGTCGCCAGCTATTCGGTGCACCTGGCGTTCGAAAAGGCGGCCCATGTAATGGACATCGAAATGCGGCGGACGCCGCAGGCCGATGACTTCCGCGCCGACCCGAAGGCGATGGAAGCGGCGATCGACGATCAGACCATGATGATCGTGGGCTCTGCGCCATCGTTCCCGCAGGGGGTGATCGACCCGATCGCGGAACTCGGCGAGCTTGCCCAGCGTCACAACAACCTCTGGCTCCATGTCGATGCCTGCGTCGGCGGCTATTTTGCGCCGTTCGCGCGCATGGCCGGCTATGACATTCCGGACTTCGACTTCGCCGTGCCGGGCGTGACCTCCATGTCGGCGGACCTCCACAAGTTCGGCTACACCGCGAAGCCGGCCTCCACCGTGTTCTATCGCGACGCCGACAAGCACCAGCACCAGTATTTCGACTTCGACAACTGGCCGTCGGGCCGCATGGTCACCTATGGCGTCACCGGCACCCGGCCGGCCGGCGGGGTCGCCGCCGCCTGGGCGGTCATGCACCATCTTGGGGTCGAGGGCTATGTCGAGACCGCGCGCCAGGTCTTGGAACTGGCCCGCGAGTACCGGGAGGGGATCTCGGCGATCCAGGGCCTGCGCGTCTACGGCAAGCCCCACCTCTCCATCGTCAACTACGGCTCGGACACGATCGACAACGGCGCCATCGCCGATGCGATGACTGCGCGCGACTGGTTGATCGGTCGCACGAAGGAGCCGATGGGCATGCACCTGATGCTTTCCAATCTCCACGAGCAGTCGAAGGAAGCGTATCTGACCGACCTCGCCGCCGCGGTCGAGGAAGTGCGCGGCAGGAACGCCCCGGCCTCCTCGACAGAGGTTGCTTACGCGTGATCCGAGAGGGTGCGCCTGACCCGCTGTCGGAGGTCGACAGGTGTCGATGACCGATGGGACCTCAGGCGGCCAGACCACCTCCGACGTCACCGTCGACGACATGGTCGGGAGCCTCGTCGACGGTGACTTTGCCCGGGTCCATGCCTGCGCCATCGCCACTACGCCTGCGCGCGCGGCCTGGGCCAGCATCTCGATCGCGGCCTCGGTCGCTTGCGGCGATGTCGATGGGGCGATCGCATCCCCTAGCCGGGCGTTCCGAAGCGCGATGGGGGTCCACTTCGCCGGAACGCGCGCTGGCAGCCGGTCTCTCCCTGGCCAGAACTCTTTGGCCAGAACCCTCTTTGGCCAGAACCCTCTTTGGCCAGAACCCTCTTTGGCCAAAACCCTCTTTGGCCGAAGGAATGCCAAGGTTCTCGACCATCGGACGGTTTGAAAAACCTGCGTTGTAAGGGGCAAATCATGGGAGTCTGGGCT
>CAYNIS010000007.1:0-593 GCA_964397055.1 uncultured Rhodospirillaceae bacterium
CAACATCGTCGCGGAGGCCTTCGTGGTGACCGTGGTCGGCGGCATGGGCTCGGTCACCGGGGCGTTCCTGGCGGCGGCCCTGATCGGCGTCCTCAACGCATTCGGCATCCTGTGGTTTCCGGAAATCACGCTGGTCACGGTGTTCCTGATCATGGCCGTCGTGCTGATCGCCCGCCCGCGCGGCCTGATGGGCAAGGCCCCGGCGATCGAGGCGGCCCCCCGGGCGGAGCTCCAGCGGCCGATGCATCCGGCGGGCCCTCTTGGAGCCCGGGTGATCGCGGCGAGTGTCGCGTCGCTGGCGGTGGCGCCGCTGGTCCTCGGCGACTACGGCCTGACCCTGCTGACGGAGACCCTGATCCTGGCGCTCTTCGCGCAGAGCCTGCACCTCATGCTCGGCCCGGGCGGGATCATATCCTTCGGCCATGCCGCCTTCTTCGGGCTCGGCGCCTATGGGGCCGCCCTCGCCGCGACGGCACTCGATGCGACGATGGTCCCGGCCATCGCCGCCGGGCCGGTCGCGGCTTTCGCCGGGGCGGCCCTGGTCGGGGCGTTGTGTCTGCGTCTGTCCGGCGTCTACCTCGCCATGCTCACGC
>CAYNIS010000007.1:603-28712 GCA_964397055.1 uncultured Rhodospirillaceae bacterium
TTCGCCCAGGTCCTGTGGTCGGTCGCCACCACCTGGCTCGACGTCACCGGCGGCGACAACGGCATCGGCGGGGTCTGGCCGCCGGACTGGGCGTCAGGTGCCCGCGGCTACTACCCGATCGCCGCCATCGCGTGTGTCGCCGGCATCCTGGTTCTGCGCCGGGTCAGCCTGGCGCCGTTCGGCTACGCGCTCCGGGCCGGGCGGGACGCGCCGCTGCGGGCGGTCGCCGGCGGGCTCGACCACGACCGCCACCGTTGGGCTGCCTTCACGCTCGCCGGCGCCTTCGCCGGGCTCGCCGGCAGCTTGCAGACCTTGGCCAAGGGGAGTGTGTTTCCGACCACGCTGGAGATCCCGCTGTCGGTCGACGCCCTGGTCATGGTCCTCCTGGGCGGGGTCGGCGTCTTGTCGGGCCCGGTCGTCGGCGCGACAACCTTCCACCTGCTCGAAGCCGAGTTGATGGCGAGCGAGGCCGAACGCTACTGGCGATTGATCCTCGGCCTTTCGATCCTGGCGATGGTCCTCGCCTTCCCCGGCGGTCTGGCCGGCGCGGTCCAGGCCCGCCTGCTGCGGTCGCCGACGCCCCCGACGTGACCAAGACTCGCGCATGACCGAGACTCCGGCATGACCACGACTCCGCTCCTCAGCATCGGTGGGCTGACCAAGCGCTACGGCGGCTTCACCGCGGTCGACGATCTGAGCTTCGATGTCGCGGCGGGCGAGCGGGTCGCCCTGATCGGCCCGAACGGGGCCGGCAAGACCACCGCCTTCAACATGATCGGCGGGCAGATGCCCCCCGACTACGGATCGGTGGTTCTGGCCGGGCGCGACGTCACCGGCTGGCGCCCGCACCGACTGGCCGGTTGTGGCCTCGGCCGGAGCTTTCAGCTCGCCCGCGTCTTCCCGTCGATGACCGTGATCGAGAACCTGCAGACGGCCTTCTTGATCGCGGCCGGGGAGACCTGGCGCTTCGTCCGGCCGGCCGCCCGCTACCATGGGGACACCGCGCGCGCGGCGCTCGCCGATGTCGGGCTGGAGGCCGCCGCCGATCGCCCGGCCGCCGATCTCGCCTATGGCGACATCAAGCGGCTGGAACTGGCGATCGTCCTCGCCGGGCGCCCGCGCCTGGTTCTCCTCGACGAGCCGACCGCCGGCATGTCGGCGACCGCGCGCCAGGGCCTGATCGACCTCGTCACCGCCCTTGTCGATCGCGACGGCCTGACCCTCCTGTTCACCGAGCACGATGTCGACCTGGTCTTCCGCACCGCGCGCCGGGTCATGGTGATGCATCACGGCCGTCTGATCGCCGACGGCACGCCCGAGGCGGTCCGGGCGAACCCGACTGTGCGCGAGGTTTACCTGGGAAGCCGGGCATGACCGACCATCTGCTGGCGATCCGGGGGCTCGACGCGTGGTACGGCCAGGCCCAGGCGCTGTTCGGGGTCGACCTGACACTCGACCGCGGGGAGGTCGTGGTCCTGCTCGGCCGCAACGGGGCGGGCAAGTCGACGACCATGAAGGCGGTGATGGGACTGGTGCGGCGCCAGGCCGGCCATCTCCTTTACGACGGGCGGGAGATCGGGGCCGAAAGCCCGCACCGGATCGCCCGCCTCGGCCTCGGCTACGTGCCGGAGGAGCGGCGTATTTTCACCGAGCTCACGGTGGACGAGAACCTGATCGTCGGACGGCAGCCGGCCCGGGACGGCACACCCGCCTGGACGCCGGAGCGCCTGTTCGATCTGTTTCCGGCGCTCGCCTCCATGCGCGGGCGGGAGGCGGGACGCATGTCGGGCGGCGAGCAGCAGATGTTGGCGATCGCGCGCACGCTGATGGGCAATCCGGAAACGCTGCTCCTTGACGAACCGTCGGAAGGGCTCGCCCCGGTCATCGTCGATCGCCTCGGAGAGACGGTTCAGGCTCTGGCCGAGGCCGGGGTGACCGTCCTGTTGAGCGAGCAGAATTTGAGCTTCGCGCTGGCCGTCGGCGGGCGCGGCTATGTCCTCGACAGCGGCCGGGTAGTTGCGGACGGTGCCCTTGCGGACCTCGCCGGCGATCCGGAGATCCGCCGCGACCATCTGAGCGTTTGAGACGCGCGGTCAGTCAACGATTTGCGCTACGGTTCAACAGGTTGCGCATTTTCCGAACCGCCAGACTGGTTCGGACTGGCTGGAAAAAGCGCCAGGGCGGCGGCCGCATCGTCGCACGGCGGGATGGTTTCAACGCCGTCTTGCGCGGTCATCGGGTTCTCGAAATCGAAACTGTACTGGTCATCGTCTTCGCCCCGGGTGTCGAGGGCGGTCGCCGCGGGCGTCGTCCGCGCGGCGATCTGGAATTGGGCCTGATCTTCGAGAGGGACACTTTCGCGCACGAACATCCGGAAAATGCCGATGATCACGGCCGTCATTGCGACCAGCCCGTTGAAGGCGAAGAGCCCGGGCGGACCCAGCAAGCCTGGGGCCATGATCGCCGACGCCGACACCGGCCCGATTACGGCACCGGTCGAATACGCGAGGATCAGACCGCCAGCGGCCGGGGTCCGATCCTGCGGATCGACCCGATCGTTCACATAGGCGACACACATCGGATAGACGGTCGAAGCGATGGCACCGTAGAGGCCGGAGGTGACGAGCAGCGCGCTGAGGCCGGCGCCGGTGGTGGCGACCATGGCGACACTGGCCAGCGCGAGTGCGGCGAACAGTCCGACGATCACACGGCGGCGGTCGAACCGATCCGCGACCAGCCCGATCGGCCATTGAAGGACCAAGCCTGAGAGGATCGTGGTCGCCATGAAGAGCGCGATCTGATCCAGGCCGAGGCCGCTGCGCTGGGCATAGACCGCCCCCAATGCGTAAAAGGCGCCGGTGGTGAGCCCGGAGACGAAGGTCCCGAACAGACCGAGCGGGGAAGCCTCGTACAGTCGGGCGATCGAGAACGAGGAAATGTCCGGCAGAACCGGCTGGGTAAGCCGGGTCAAGGCGATCGGCACCAGGCTGAGCGAAAGGACCAGCGAGGCAAGCACGAAGAGGAGGAAGCCGCTGCCGTCGGGCAGGGCGAGGGCGCCCTGAGCCAAGCCCATCGCCGCATAGATTGCCATCATGTAGAAGGACAGCATCCGGCCCCGGTTCTCCGGCGTGGCGCGGTCGTTCAGCCAGCTTTCCAGGCACATGAACATCCCGGCCATGCAGTATCCCCCGATCAGCCGCAAGACGAGCCACAAGACGGGATCGAGGACGATGGCATGGAGCAGCATCGCCGCCGAGTAGAGCGAGGCAAACGCGGTGAAGGAGCGGATGTGACCGACCGAGGTGATGGTTCGATAGGCATTGAGGGATCCGAGCATGGTGCCGCCGAAATAGGCGGCCCCGACGCTCCCGGTCAGCCAGGCGGGCGTGTCGGCCGCGTCCAGGCGGACCCCCACCAGCGAACTCATCAGTCCGTTGCCGAGCATCAGCATCGCGGCGGCCAGGAGCAGCGAGCCTACGGATTGGATCGTCAAAAACATCGTCGGTCCGGCGCCTTGCTGGGGCCGTGGCGAGCGGCATGGGAACAGCCGCCCGCACTGCCTTTCGCGAACGTCGTCGCGGTCAGATGGTCAGGCTTGGCGGCTTGACGAGGGGCCGGTTGCCTCATAGCCGAGCAAACCTGTCAGTCGGTGCGCACATGACAGTCCGGCCCGGCCCTCGAAATGCTCTCGATCCTGGCAAACCAACAGAAAAAGACATGATCCGGGCTTGACGGTGCTATGCGGGATCCTCAAACCTCGCGGCAATCGTAACCGGATCGTTAAGTCACCCTTCCGGAACCGCGTGGCCGCGTCAAACGACGGGGCCGAACACGAAAGGCAAGCACGCGATGACCTTCAAGAGCTTCGGTCGCATGATCGGCGCCTGCTCGCTGGTGGCCCTGATGGCCGCCGGCGCCGTCGAGGCCAAGGAATTCCGCTACGCCACCTCGGGCGATCTCCTCGGCATGGACCCGCACCTCAACAACGAGGGTCCGACCAATGCCATGAAGAACAACATCTACGAGGGCCTGGTGCAGCGTGACGCCCAGCTGCGTGTCCACCCGTCGCTCGCCACCTCCTGGGAAACCACCGATCCGACGACCTGGCGCTTCACGCTGCGTGAGGGGGTCAAGTTCCACAACGGCAACCCGCTGACCGCCGAGGACGTCGCCTTCTCGTTCGAGCGCGTCAATCAGCCGGACAGCGGCATGGCGAGCTACGTGGCGACCGTCGCGGAGGTGCGTGCCATCGACGACCTGACCGTCGAACTGGTGACCAAGGCGCCGGACCCGATTCTGCTGCAGAACCTCCCGCTGTTCTTCGTCATGGACAAGGAATGGACGGAAGAGAACAACACGGTCAACGTGATCGCCGGTCCCGACTCGACCACCTACGCGAACCTGAACGCCAACGGCACCGGCCCGTTCCGCCTGACCGAGCGCGTCATCGACACCCGCACGGTTATCGAGCGTAACGAGGACTGGTGGGGCTGGGGCGACGAGACCATCGCCATCACCAACATCACCAAGGCGACATTCCAGCCGATCGGCAACAACGCGACCCGCGTCTCGGCCCTGCTCTCGGGCGAGATGGACATGGTCTACCCGGTGCCGCTGCAGGACATCCCGCGCGTCAACGAGACCGACAGCACCCAGGTCCTGGAGGGCGCTGAGGCTCGCGTCGTCTTCCTCGGCTTCGACCAGTTCCGCGACGAACTGCTCGACATGCCGGGCACCGGCGACAACCCGTTCAAGGACCGTCGCGTGCGCCTCGCCTTCTATCAGGCGATCAACATCGACGCGATCCAGCAGCGCATCATGCGCGGTGCCGCGACCCCGGTCGCCCTGCCGATCGCGCCGACCATCAACGGCTATGACGAGGCCCTCGACGAGCGCTTCCCGTACGATCCGGAAGCCGCCAAGGCGCTCCTGGCCGAGGCCGGGTATCCGGACGGCTTCCCGGTGACCCTCGACTGCCCGAACGACCGCTACGTCAATGACGAGGCGATCTGCACGGCCGTCGTCGGCATGCTGCGGCAGATCGGCATCGACATCACGTTGAATGCGCAGACCAAGTCGCTGCACTTCGCCAAGATCGGCCGCAACGAGGGCTACAACACCTCGTTCTTCATGCTGGGCTGGACCCCGGGCACCTATGACGCCCACAACCCGCTGGCCGCCCTGATGACGTTCGATCCGGATGCCGGCCTCGGCACCTGGAACTCGGGCCGCTACAACAACCCGCGGGTGACCGAACTCACCCAGATGATCGCCAAGGAAATGGACCCGGCCGCCCGCGCCGAGATGATCTCCGAGGCCTACGGCATCCACCGGGAAGACGTTGCCATGATCCCGCTGCACCAGCAGGCGCTGGCCTGGGGTGTCGTGGATAGCGTCGTCGACACGGAGCTGACCCAGCAGCCGCCGTCGAACGATCCGAACCTGCGCTGGATCGTGCTGAAGTAATCCAGAGGCGTGTTCGCCGCTCGTCCGGGCTCGGCAGCCGCCGGCCCCGGGCGGGTGGCTTCAGGATCGAGGCCGGTTTCGCGCCGATGACACGGGCGGAACCGGCCTCACCCCTTTGGTGGGCCTTGTGTTTTCTGGCCTGCGGATTGCTTTGAGATCGGCCGAGGGCCGCGGCCCCGCGCAACAGTGGCTTGAACCAATGATCGCCTACATCATCCGCCGCCTGCTTCAGTCCCTTGTCGTGATGGTCGCGGTCGGGCTCGTCGCCTTCTCCCTGTTCAGTTTCGTTGGCGATCCGGTCAACAACATGCTGGGCATGGAGGCAACTGATGCCGATCGGGAGGCGATGCGTGCGCGGCTTGGCCTCGACCAGCCGTTTCCTGTGCAGTTCGCCCGTTTCATGGGCAACGTGCTCCAGGGCAACTTCGGGATTTCCTTCCGCCTTGGCGTGCCGGTCGACCAGTTGATCGCCGACCGGTTGCCGGCGACCTTGGAACTGGTGTTCGCCGCCGCCCTGTTGTCGCTCCTGATGGGGGTGCCGTTGGGCGTCTACACCGGGCTCAACCGGTACGGCACGCTGTCGCGCTTCTTCCTGACCGTCTCGCTGATCGGCGTTTCCCTGCCGACCTTCGTGATCGGCATCGTGCTGATCCTGATCTTCTCGGTGAACCTCGACCTGCTTCCGTCTTTCGGCCGCGGCGACACCGTCGATCTCGGCTGGTGGCAGACCAACCTCGTCACGTTCGAGGGGTGGAGCCACCTGATCATGCCGTCGATCACCCTCTCGCTCTTCCAGATGACGCTGATCATGCGCCTGGTCCGGGCCGAGATGCTGGAGGTCCTGCGCACCGACTACATCAAGTTCGCGCGCGCCCGGGGACTGACCAACCGGGCGGTGAATTTCGGGCACGCGCTGAAGAACACCATGGTGCCGGTGATCACCATCGTCGGCTTGCAGATCGGCAACCTGATCGCGTTCGCCATCGTGACCGAAACGGTCTTCCAGTGGCCGGGCATGGGCCTGTTGTTCCTGCAGGCCGTGCAGTTCGCCGATATTCCGGTGATGTCCACCTATCTCGTCTTGATCGCGTTCGTCTTCGTGTCGATCAACCTGATCGTCGACCTCATGTACTACGTGATCGACCCGCGCCTGCGCCTGGGCGGCGGCTCCGGCGGCCACTGACCGCCGACTGTTCCCGTGCCAGCACACCCGCGCCGATCGAAGGACCGAGAGCCGCCATGGCGACCCTGACCGAAACCGATAACCGCGAGAAGGCCGCCCCGCCGTCGCTGGACGCCGTCCAGCACACGCGCGAGATCAGCTTCTGGATGCGTCTTGGCGACGACCTTCGACGCTTCCTCGACAGCGACATCGTCTACAGCTTCAAGCAGTCGCCGGTCGTGATGGTGTCCACGGTCATCACCGTGCTCATGTTCGTGCTCTCCTTCGGGGCGCCGATCCTCGCGCCCTATGACACTTTCGATCCGGCCCAGGTCGACCTGATGATGAGCGAACGCCCGCCGATCGGTGTGACGCACACGGACAGCTTCGGCACGACCCTGGTCGGCGACAGCCAGTTCCTCCTCGGCACCGACGATCAGGGCCGCGACATGCTCTCGGCGATCATGTTCGGCATGCGCACCTCTCTCATCGTCGGGGTCGCGTCGGTGGCGCTGGCGATGCTCATCGGCGTCGGCCTCGGCCTCATCGCGGGCTATGTCGGCGGCCACATCGACGCCTTCATCATGCGCGTGGTCGACATCACGCTCAGCTTCCCGACCATCCTGATCGCCCTTTTGTTCGACGGCCTGGCCCGATCGATCCTGCCCCGCGACCAACATGCGGAAGCCGCCCTCTACGTCGTCATCTTCGCGATCGCGGCATCGATCTGGGTCACCTTCGCGCGGACCGTGCGCGGTTCGACCATGGTCGAGAAGAACAAGGAGTATGTGCAGGCCGCGCGCGTGATCGGCGTTCATCCGGTCCTGATCATGGTGCGCCATGTGCTGCCCAACGTCCTGGGACCGGTCCTGGTCATCGCCACGATTTCGCTCGCACTTGCGATCATCGCCGAGGCGACCTTGAGCTTCCTCGGCGTCGGCGTGCCGCCGACCCAGCCGTCGCTCGGCACGTTGATCCGCTTCGGCAACAACTTCCTGACCTCGGGCATGTGGTGGATGACGGTGTTCCCGTCGGCCGCCCTCGTCATCCTGGCGCTCTCGGTGAACCTCCTGGGCGACTGGCTGCGTGATGCCCTCAACCCGAAACTGCGCTGACCGGCGCCGAAATCGACGAAGATGCCCGATCCGCTTTTGAAAGTTGAAAATCTGCGCGTGGAGTTTCCCACGCGCCGCGGTGCCCTGGTTGCTGTCGACGACGTCTCCTTGCATATCGACGAGGGTGAGGTTCTGGGGGTGGTCGGCGAGTCCGGGGCGGGCAAGTCGATGACCGGGGCCGCGATCATCGGCCTTCTGGAGCCGCCGGGGCGGATCGCCGCCGGGCAGATCACGCTCGAAGGCCAGCGCATCGACAAGCTGCCCTATGCCGAGATGCGCAAGGTGCGCGGCAAGAAGATCGGCGCGATCTTCCAGGACCCGCTGACCAGCCTGAACCCGCTCTACACCGTCGGCCGTCAGCTCGAAGAGACGATCCTGACCCACGACCCGGTGTCGCCCCAGGAAGCCCGCCGGCGGTCGATCGAACTTCTGATGGAAGTCGGCATCCCCGCGGCGGAGCGCCGGATCGACAGCTACCCGCACGAGTTTTCCGGCGGCATGCGCCAGCGCGTGGTCATCGCCCTGGCGCTTTGCGTCAACCCGCGCCTGATCATTGCCGACGAGCCGACCACGGCCCTCGACGTCTCGATCCAGGCGCAGATCATCCAGCTCCTGAAGAAGCTGTGTCGCGAGCACGGCACGGCGGTCATGTTGGTGACCCACGACATGGGCGTGATTGCGGAGACCGCCGACCGGGTCGCCGTCATGTATGCCGGGCGTCTGGCCGAGGTCGGCCCGGTCAAGGAGGTCGTGCAGAACCCGTCGCACCCCTACACCAAGGGCCTGATGGGCTCGATCCCGATGATCGGTGCGACCGAGGTGCGGCTGCTGCAGATCGAGGGGGCGATGCCGCGCCTGACCGACATCCCGTCCGGCTGTGCGTTCAACCCCCGCTGCCCGAACGTCCACGACCGCTGCTATGTGGACCGGCCGGATCCGATCCCGACCGGCAATGTCGATGTCGCCTGCTGGCTCTACGACCGACAGGAAGCGACACCGGGCCTCGCCACCCAGGAAGCGCAGGCCGCAAATGGTTGATACCGCGAAGATGACCGATGCAGATGCGGCGCATGCCGCCCCGCTTGTCGACGTCGTTGACCTGCACATGCATTTCGACGTCTCCAAGCCGTTCCTCAACCGCGTGATCGAGGGGTCCCCGCGCCAGACCCTGCGCGCGGTGGACGGCGTGTCGTTCCAGATCCCGCGCGGCAAGACGTTCTCCCTCGTCGGCGAGAGCGGCTGCGGCAAGTCGACGGTCGCGCGGTCGGTGGTCGGGCTCTATCGCCCGACCCATGGCGCGGTCCTGTTCGAGGGGGTCGACATCGGGTCGTTCCGGACGCGCACGGCGGCCAAGCCGTTCCGCAAGCGCATCCAGATGATTTTCCAGGACCCCTATGCCAGCCTGAACCCGCGCTGGCGTGTCCGGGACATCATCGCGGAGCCGCTGTTCGCCCATGGCCTGATGCCTTCGAGCGAGGCCGCCTATGATCGGGTCGACGAGCTCCTGACCCAGGTCAAGCTCAATCCCCGCGACGGGGTGAAGTACCCGCACGAGTTTTCCGGGGGCCAGCGCCAGCGCATTTCGATCGCCCGGGCCCTCGCCTCCAAGCCGGAATTCCTGGTCTGCGACGAGCCGACGTCCGCCCTCGACGTTTCGGTCCAGGCGCAGATCCTGAACCTCATGAAGGACCTGCAGGACGAACTTGGCCTCACCTACCTGTTCATCTCCCACAACCTTGCCGTGGTCTTCCACGTGTCCGACGATGTCGGGGTCATGTATCTCGGCAAGCTGGTGGAATGGGGTCACGCCGACAGCCTGTTCCAGAACCCGCGCCACCCCTACACGCGCATGCTGCTCGACACGATCCCCGACCTGGAGATGACCGGCAAGAAGCGCATTCCGGTCGCCGGCGAGGTGCCGAGCCCGATCAATCCGCCGTCGGGCTGCACGTTCCACCCGCGCTGCCCGTTCGCCAACGATCGGTGCAAGGCGGAGATTCCGAAGCCGATCGACCTCGGCGCGACCCAGGTCGCGTGCCATGCGGTCGAGGAAGGGCGTCTTCCGGCAGCCGAAGCTGCCTGAATTCCTGCGCGATCGATAACCAACCCGCTGTCAAGCCCGAAAATATGCATGGCTGACCGCGACGACCCCTATACAGGGCGCCGCCAGCCGACTAAGCGTTAGGCAAGTGCCGGCGAACCTTGCCCTGGCTAGATGCAGCAAGGGTGGTCCGCCGGAAGAGTTCGCGTGTTCACGAAGAAGGCCCAGTCGAACCGGGGCCAGCGACGACAACAGGGAGGTCGTACCGCATGGAACGTCGTAAGTTTTTGACCGGGACCGCGCTTGCGGGTGCCGGTGTTGCCGCGTCGAGCTTCCCGAAGCCGGCGCTGGCCCAGGAGCGGGTCGAGATGGTCATGGTGTCGACCTGGCCGCGCGACTTCCCGGGCCTCGGCACCGGTGCCCAGCGTCTGGCGCAGAAAATCCAGGACGCGACCGACGGCCGTATCCAGGTCCAGTACTTTTCCGCCGGTGAGCGCGTTGGCGCGTTCGACGTGTTCGACGAGGTCGCCTCCGGCAACGCTCAAGCCTACCACGGTGCTGAATACTACTGGAAGGGCAAGCACCCTGGGCTCGCCTACATGACCGGCGTGCCGTTCGGCCTGACTCAGGCGGAACAGGATGCGTGGATGCATTACATGGGCGGCCAGGAACTCTGGGACGAGCTCTCCGGCGAATTCGGTCTGAAGGGGCTGTCGGCCGGCAACACCGGCGTCCAGATGGGCGGCTGGTTCAACAAGGAAATCAACTCGGCTGACGACCTCCAGGGCCTGAAGATGCGCATTCCCGGCCTGGGCGGCGACGTCATGGCCAAGCTCGGCGCCTCGCCGGTTTCGGTGCCGGGCGGCCAGATCTACGAGAACCTGGTGTCCGGCGCCATCGACGCGACCGAGTTCGTCGGCCCGTGGAACGACTTCGCCCTCAAGTTCTATGAGGCGGCGCAGTACTACTACTACCCGGGCATGCACGAGCCGGGTTCGACCCTGTCGATGACCTTCAATGCCACGTTCTGGAGCGAACTGTCGGCATCCGACAAGCTCCTGATCACCGCCCTCTGCCATCAGGAAAACAACCTGATGGTGTCCGAGTTCAACGCCAACAACGGTCAGTTCCTGACCAAGCTCCTGGACGAGCATGGGGTTGAACTGCGCGAGTTCACCGACGACACCTATGATGCCTTCGGCGAGGCTGCCGAAGAGGTGTTCGAGGAGGCGCGCGCACACAGCGAACTCGCCCGCCGCATCGATGACAGCTTCCGGAATGCACGTCAGCAGGTCGGCGGCTGGATGAAGCTCTCGGACGCGGCCTACTACCGTAAGCGCAACCGCGTGCTCGGCCTCTAATCGGAGAAGCCGGTCCCGGGCGGTCGGCGGCTGCCGGCTGCCCGGGCTCGTCCCCTTTGTGACATGAACGGTCCCGACCGGCGCCGACGGACGCAGATCAAGGCGTTCGCGAGGGCCGGGCGGCGCTGGCCGTTACGATGAACGGATCTCCCCTCGATGCAGGAAACCGCAGCGACCGGGGCACAGCCTTTGGCCGCCTGGACGGTCATCGGCCTTCGCACCTTCAGTTGGGCGATGGTCGCGTTGACGCTGGCCTACGTGCTCAACGGCTACCTCGTGTTCTGGCTCGGCTGGCCCGGCATTGCGGGCCTCTTCAGCGGAGAGGTCGGCTTGCTCGCGCTTGTCCAGTTGGCGAGCTACGGGGCGGTGATCATCGGTGCGGGCTTGTTCTGCCAGCGCACCGCTGACCGAACCCTGCGCCAGGACTGCGCGGCGATCACCGCCGTGGCCGGCTATCTGGTCCGGGCCCTGTTCTGGGCCGTGGTGCTGGTCGGCCTTGCGGACTTCGTCGTCTCCCTGTTGCGCATCGAGACACTTCTGCCGGTGCTGGTCGGGGACCAGATGGCGACGGACCTCGGTCGTTCCGCCTTCCGCGCGCCGTTGATTCACCTGCCGCTGATCCTCGTCGGCTTCGTCATCGCGGCCTTCACGCGCGCTCTGGCCTTCCATTGGCTGGCGCTCGGCGTCGTCGTCGCGGAGTTGGTGATCGTCCTCAGCCGCTTCGTGTTCTCCTATGAGCAGGCACTCCAGGCCGACCTCGTGCGCTTCTGGTATGCCGCGATGTTCCTGTTCGCGAGTGCCCATACCCTGGTCGAGGACGGCCATGTGCGGGTCGACGTGTTCTATGCCGAGTTCTCGACGCGGGCGAAGGGATGGTCCAATGCCTTCGGCAGCGTGTTCATGGGCATGGTGCTGTGCTGGTCGATCCTGATCACCGGCATGTGGGCGCGGACTTCCGCCATCGTCAGCCCGGTCCTGGCGTTCGAGGTGACGCAGGCCGGCTTCGGGCTCTACGTGAAGTTCTGGATGGCTGCCTTCCTCGGCGCGTTCGCCGTGACCATGCTGATCCAGTTCTCCGCCTACTTCCTCGGTGCGATGGCCGATGCTCTGGGCGAGCCGGGGGGCGAAGACGCTGATCGCTCCGCCGACGCCGGCCAGGCCTATCCCGAGATCGAAACCGCCGAGGTCCTTGCCGGCGGTGCCCCCTCCCACTGACGCCCACGCCGTCGTACTCTTCCAGGCGCGCTGACCGATGGAACTCTTCTTCCTCCTGCTCTTGATGATCCTGATGGCGGCCGCCCTCGGATCGGGCTTCCCGGTTGCCTTCGCGCTGCCCGGTGCTGCCATCGCGACGATCATGATCGCGAGCCTTTCGGGGCTGGTCTTCGCCGGGGATTCAACCGCCTTCTTCGCCCAGGACGGGGCGTGGAACTGGATTTCCGCCGGGGTCACCAACCTGCGCGGGATCTATTGGGAACCTGAACGCGACACGCTGATCGCGATCCCGCTGTTCGTGTTCATGGGGATCATGCTGCAGCGCTCCAAGATCGCCGAGGACCTCCTGGTCACGATGGCCCAGCTGTTCGGCCCGGTGCGCGGCGGCCTGGGCATCTCCGTCGTCTTCGTCGGGGCCCTGCTCGCCGCCACCACCGGCATCGTCGGCGCGACCGTGGTCGCCATGGGCCTGATCTCGCTCCCGGCGATGATGCGCAACAACTACTCGAACGCGCTCGCCAGCGGGACCATCGCGGCGTCGGGCACCCTCGGCCAGATCATTCCGCCGTCGATCGTCCTCATCATCCTGGCCGACCAGCTTTCCAATGCCGGCGACCAGGCGGCCAACATCCGCCAATCGCTCTACCGGGATGCGACCGGCGCCTTTTCCATGCCGTCGGAATACGCCGTGTCGTCGACCAGTGCCGGGGAGATGTTCATCGGCGCCCTGGTGCCGGGCCTGGTCCTGGTGGCGATCTACATGACCTACATCTTCCTCTATGCCCTGGTGAAGCCGTCGGCGGCGCCGCCGGTGCCGTTCCACGGCCACCGCGACGGGCGCTTCTATTTCAACGTCCTGATCGCGCTGATCCCGCCGCTAGTGCTGATCTTCGCGGTCCTGGGGTCGATCATCGCCGGTATCGCCACCGTCAACCAGGCCGGTGCCATCGGTGCCGCCGGTGCGATGGTGATGGCCGGGTATCGCCTCTACGAAGGGCGCCCGGACGCGTTCACGCCGGCGATCATTGCGATCGTGTCGACCGTGGCGATCCTGTTCCTGACCGCGGTCTACCCGATCAATGTGCGTGACCTGCGGGACAGCACCGATGCCTTCATGATGGCGGTGTCGATGCTCGCCGTCATCGGCCTGGTCGGGGCCCTGATCTGGTCGGGCTGGCGCGCCTATCACATCGACGACACGCTGAACCAGGTCATGATGGAAACGGCGAAGACCAGTGCGCTCGTCTTCATCATCCTGCTCGGTGCGGCCATCCTGACCGCGGCCTTCCGGGCCTTCGGCGGCGAGGAGCTGGTCCGGGAATTCCTGATCGGCCTGCCGGGCGGCTTCTGGGGCCAGTTCATCACCGTCATGCTGGTGATGTTCATCCTGGGCTTCTTCCTGGACTTCATCGAGATCGCGGTGGTCGTCGTGCCGATCGTCGCCCCGATCCTGCTGGCCGATCCGTCGGCCAACGTGACCGCGGTCTGGCTCGGCGTCATGATCGGGCTTAACCTCCAGACCTCCTTCCTGACGCCGCCCTTCGGCTTCGCGCTCTTCTACCTGCGCGGGGTTGCCCCGCCGGAGGTGCGCACGCTCGAGATCTATCGCGGCGTGGTCCCGTTCATCGGGCTTCAGCTGCTGGCCCTCGGCATCGTGGCCGCGGTTCCGGAGCTGGTTAACTACCTGCCGACGCGGCTCTCGCTCCTGGCGGAGACCGCCCCGCCGCCGCGCAACCCGCGTCTCCAGCAATGCATCGAGGAGTTCCTCTCGGTTGAGTACGAGTCCGATGGGCCGCGGCTGCGCCGGCTGATCGCCGACGCCCGCGCCCTCGACCTCAGCGCGTTGCCGGAGGACCTGGCCGAGGATCTGACCGACAGCTTCGACCAGGCCGAAGCTGTGTTCGACGCCATCGCCGCCGCGAATGCCGCATCCGCGGACCTCGGCGCCGCACTTCCGGCATATCTGCCGGTGCTGCGCCAGGCCCGCTCGGTCGAGCGCGGGCTGATGCGTCTGGAGGCCGAGGTCTCCGATCTCACCGATCTCCGGCGACGTACCGAACGGTTCGAGGAGAACCCGGAATCGGCGATCGCCCGTATCGATCGCCAGCTCGAACACCTTGCGGAGGAGAAGGTGGCGCTCGAGGGCGCGATGCCGCCGGACTGGCCGGATACCCAGAACGGCTTTCGCGCGCTGATCACCGCCGAGACACGGGCCTGGGGCATGTACAGGCGCGCCGCCGACCAGGGTTACGAGCCGCTGCCCGAACTGATTGCCGCCATTGAGGCGGGTCCGCTGCTGAGCGCGCTCGAGCGGCCGATCGCCGGCCTTTCGGGGCCGATTGCCGATGCGCCGGCGGAAGAGGCGCAGGCGGCGATCATTGCCATGGAAGCGGCCCTGAACGAGCTGCCGCAGGTCAGCGCCATCCGCACCCCCCTGTCGCGGGCGCGCCGGGCCTTGCGCGGCGACGAACCCGACCGCGAGGCGGCGCTGACCGAGCTTTCCGAGGCGGAGGCGGCGCTGGCGGCGGAAGTGTCCTGGCGCACGGACGCCGCGGACACGATCGTGGGCGACCTCAAGTCCTACGAGGCCGGGATCCGCGACACCATCGGGCTTCGCCAGCAGGACCGGATGCCGCGTGAGATCGCCCTTTCCGTCGCCGGCTGCCGGTCAAGCCACAAGGACATCTCTCATTACTTCTGACGACGTCACTTCCGAGCGACGTCAGGCGTGACATGAAGAGGTGCGGAGAGGAAACGGCATGACCTGGACGATGGCGATCGAAACGGGCGGAACCTTCACCGACCTGTTCATGATCGGACCGGACGGCCGGGTCCTCGCCGACAAGGTTCCCTCCACCCCCGCGGCGCCCGAACGCGCGGTCCGTGCGGCACTGCTCCACGGGCTGGAACTGGCCGGCACCAATGCCGCTGGTGTGGGCCGGCTGCTTCATGGCTCCACCGTTGCCGTCAATGCCCTGATCGAGCGCAAGGCCAGCCTGCCGGCGGTGATCGCCACCCGCGGTTTTCGCGACATGCTGTTCATCGGCCGGCAAGACAAGATCCAGGTCTACGACTTCGCCTATTGCAAGCCCGAGCCGTTCACCGACCGGGCGCTGGTGTTCGAGGTCGGCGAGAGGCTGGGACCGGACGGCACCGTCGTCACGCCTTTGGACGACGCGGAAGTCGCCGCCCTCGTCGACCGCATCGCGGCGGAGGAGGGTGTTGCGTCGGTCGCCGTCTGTCTCCTCCATTCCTACGCCAATCCCGCGCACGAACAGCGGATCGCCGAGATCCTGGCCCAGCGGCAACCGCATCTGCAGGTCACCCTGTCATCCGACGTCTGCCCGGTTCATCGGGAGTACGAGCGCACCAGCACGACCGTGATCAACGCCTTCCTGCGGCCGGTCGTGGACACCTATCTGGGGCGCCTGGAAACCCTGGTGGCGGAGGCCGGCTGCACCGCCTTGCCGCTCATCATGCAGGCCAATGGCGGGGTCTTGCCGGTGTCGGCGGCGCGGCGCCGCCCGGCCGAGCTTTACCTTTCCGGTCCGGCGGCGGCGGTGGCCGGGGCGGCAAGGCTGGCGCGCGACGCGGCCCTGCCCTCGCTCATCACCCTCGATGTCGGTGGCACCAGCAGCGACATCTGCATCGTTACCGATGGTGCTGTGGCCGAGACCGGGCACGGCGGCGCCGCGGGCCAGGTGCAGCACCAGCCGCTCAACATGGTCATGACCGACATCGTCACCATCGGGGCGGGCGGCGGCAGCCTCGCCTGGGTCGACGGCGGCGGCATGCTGAAGGTCGGCCCGCTGAGTGCCGGTGCCGATCCCGGGCCCGCCTGCTATGGCCGCGGCGGCACGGGGTATGCCCTGACCGACGCGCTCCTGAACCTCGGCCTGTTGGCGGACGGGGCGATGCTTCCGGGCGGCATCCGGCTGGATGGTGCCGCCGCGGAGGCGGCAGGTGCCGGCCTGCGCCAGACGCTTGGCCTGGATACTGCGGCGTTGGCCGAAGCCGTCTTTCGGATTGCGGTCGCCAACATGGCCGAGGCCATCCGCACCGTCACCCTGCGCCGCGGCCTGGACCCGCGCGACTATGCGCTGTTCGCCTGCGGCGGGGCGGGGCCGCTGGTGGCGACGGCCCTTGCCGCGGAGCTCGAGGTGGAAACGGTCCTGGTCCCGCCCGATCCGGGGGTCTTCTCCGCCTTCGGGCTGACCGCGGCCGGCCTGCGCATGGATTTCGCGACCGCGCTGGAAGCCGGGGCGGCGGCGGACGCCGCGTCTCTGGCGGCGCGGGCGGATGCCCTGCGGGAGGAGGCCGCGGCCGCCTTCGCCGAATTCTCGGTCGCCGGCGACGGCCTGACCTTCATCCTGACCGCCGATGCCCGCTACAAGGGCCAGGGCTACGAGTTGCGCGTCCCGCTGGAGCGGGCGGCCCTGGAGGCTGACGGTCTCGACCACGTGGCCACGGCATTCCACGAGGTTCATGCCCAGCGTTACGGCCACGGGTTCCCCGACCAGGGGGTCGAGGTCGTGGCCCTGCGCCTCGCCGCCATCGCCCCGCCGCCGCTCGGCCGGGCGCAATGGCAGCCGGCCGCCAGCGGTGTCGCGGACGGGCGCCGCCGGGTGACCCTGGACGGCGGGGCGGCCGAGGCGGCGGTGCGTGACCGGGCCGGCCTGCCGGTCGGGCAGGAGTTCCGGGGGCCGCTCCTGGTCGTCGAGCCGACGACCACCACCATCGTGCATCCCGGCTGGACCGCGGAAGTCACCGGCGACGGTGTCTTGCAGCTGCGGCGGAGATGAGGGCACGCTCTCTGAAAGAGGGCTCGAGCAGGAAGGAACCTCCACCATGGCACTTTCGCCGGCGGATTTCGCCGTCATCACGGGGGGGCTGCGTTCCGTCGCCAACGAGATGGGCGAGGTCATGATGCGGGCCGCCCACTCCACGATCATCCGGGAGTCCAAGGACTGCTCGACCTGTGTGCTCGACGCGCATGGCGATACCGTCACCCAGGCGGAGACGGTCCCGCTCCACATGAACTCGCTTGCCGCCGCCTTCGATCATATGCGGCGCAAGTACGACCTGAAGGCGGTCCGCCCGGGCGAGGCGTTCATCGTCAACAACGCCTATGAGAACGGCCAGCACCTGAACGACATCCTCCTGTTCCTGCCGGTGTTCGAATCAGACCTGGAACGCCTGGCGGCGGGGGGCACCCCATCTGATCCCGCCCCGGAAAACGATCTGGTGGCGTTCGTCGCGACGATTGCCCACCACCTGGAGGTCGGCGGCGCCTTCGCCGGGTCGAACGCCAACGCGACCGAGATCTTCCAGGAAGGGCTGATCCTGCCGGCCATGAAGATCCAGCTGGAAAAGGACCTCTACGGCGGTCCGGTCGAGCAGATTCTGGAGGCGAACGTCCGCTGCCCGGACGTCGTGATCGGCGACTTCCGCGCCCAGGTCTCCGCCGTCCTGCGCGGCCGGGCACGGATCCTGGAGCTCATCCAGCGTTATGGGCGGCCGACCCTGACCGCCGCCATGGCGGCCCTGCAGGACTATTCGGAACGGGCGATGCGCGGCCTGATCGAGCGCATACCCGACGGCGTCTACCGGGGGGAGGACTTCATCGACGGGTTCCAGCCCGGCGATCCCCTGGTGCCGATCCGGGCCACCGTGACGATCCGGGGCAGCGAGGCGGAGGTCGACCTGACGGAAAGTGCCGACCAGGTCTCGTGGCCGATCAACGTGCCGGTCGCCTCCAGCCAGTCGGCGGCGTTCACCGTCTTCGCCGGCATGCTGGGGCCGGAGGGGGTCACCAATGCCGGCACCTATCGGCCGATCACGATCAAGACGCGGCCGGGCTCGATCCTGGAACCCAAGCACCCGGCGCCGGTGCGGGGCCGCATGACCGGCTCCTACCGGGCGGCGACGGCGATCAAGCAGGCGTTGGGGGCGGCGGCACCGGACCTGGTTCCGGCCTGCGGATGCGATGCCACCTGTGTCCTGACCATGAGCCACAAGGCCCCCGACGGCCGCTACGGCATGTTCACGGAAATCCTGAACGGCGGCAACGGCGGGGCGAGCCTCAGCGACGGGGCCGAGGCCGTGGCCCAGATGCTCTCCAACACCGCCAACGCGCCGACGGAGGCGATCGAGCGCGCCCACCCCTTCGTGCGCATCCAGGAATACGCGCTGGTGCAGGATACCGGCGGTGCCGGGACGCATCACGGCGGCCTCGGCATCCGCAAGCGCTATGAGGTGCTGGTGGAGGAGGTGCTCCTGTCAACCAACGGCGACCGGCAGGAGACCGCCCCCTGGGGCCTCGTCGGCGGCCAGGAGGGCAGCCGCACCACCTATGTGATCGAGCGGGCGGGCAGCGGCGAACGGGAACTGGTGCCGGCCGCCTCCGTGCGCCGGCTCTACTGCGGCGACGTGTTCGAGATGACCTTGCCCGGCGGGGCCGGCTGGGGGCCGCCGGAACGACGCGCGCTGTCCGCCATCCAGGACGATCTGCGCACGGGCCGGGTGAGCGCAGCTGCCGCACGGGCAGCCTATCCCCAGCTCTTCAGGTCCGAAGCCGCCGCGGAGTAGGGTGCGTGGACTCCGTTGCGAAAAAGGACTCTCCAGAGATGACCACGCCTGCCGCCCCGATGGACCCCGCCCTGATGGAGCAGGTGCGCGCCCGTTTCGCCCATGTCGACGCGTGTCCGTTCGAAGGGCCGCGCGTGTTCTTCGAAAACGCCGGCGGTGCTCTGACGCTCAACAGCGTCGTTGAGACCTCTGCCAAATTCGCCGCGATCCCGGACAACCAGGGCCGCGACAATCCCGCCGCCCACGCCCTGATGGCGATCATCGCCAAGGCGCGCGAGGACATGGGGATCCTGTTCAATGCGCCGGGCGGGACCTTCTTCGTCGGGGAAAGCGGCACGGAGCTTCTGTTCCGGCTGATCCGCACCGCGATCGTCGCGACGGAGCCGGGCCGTGTCCTGGGCAGCACGCTGGAACATCCCGCGACCCGCAGTGCCGCGGCGAAATGGAGCGCCGTCGTCGGCAAGACCCATGTCCTGGTCGCCCATGACGATGCGACCGGATCGGTCGGTGCCGATCACTATGTCCCAGAAATTACCCCCGACACCCGTGTGGCGACCATAATCCACACCTCTCCCGTGACCGGCATGGGTGTCGACGTGGCCGCCGTGGCGGCCGCGATCCGCAGGGTTGCCCCCGACTGCTTCATCATCGTGGACGGCATCCAGCACGCCGCTCACGGCCGGCTCGACATCGCCGCCTACGGCATCGACGGCTATGTGATCTCGCCCTACAAGGCGTTTTCGCGCCACGGCTACGGCGTGGCCTGGCTCTCGGACCGGCTTTCGGCCTTGCCGCATGAGCATCTGCTGGACGCCCCCGGCGATCCCTGGGAACTCGGCACCCGCGACACCGGCGCCTACGCGACCATGTCCGACGTCGTGGCCTATTTCGAGTGGCTGGGCAGCCAAGTCAGCGACGCCGAGGACCGCCGTGCGCGCATCGTGGCCGCGGGTGAGGCGATCCACGCGCATGAGGCGGCCCTGACGGAGGCGATGCTGCACGGCGTCGGCAACCAGAAGGGGCTCGCGGACATGCCAGGCGTCACCGTCCTCGGCGGGGTGGACAATCCGCGCCGCGAGGGGCTGGTGTCCCTGGCGGTCGCGGGCCTGCCGGCACCTGAACTCGTGACGGCCCTACGCGCGCGCGGCGTGCGCACCCATACGCGCAAGGCTGACCATTACTCGGGGAACATCCTGAACCCGCTGGGGATGGAGAGCTGCGTGCGCGTTTCCATGTGCCACTACAACAGCCTCGGCGAGGTCGCCCAGTTCCTCGCGGCCATGCGCGACATCGTCGAAGGAGTTGAAGCTGCGGCTTGACGCACTGCGGCTCAACAGGTTGCGCCTTTTCCGAACCGCCAGACTCGGTCAGGCGGGCCGAAAAGCTCCAAATCAGCAAATGAGGGAGATGGCGTCCCCAAGGGGATTCGAACCCCTGTTGCCGCCGTGAGAGGGCGGTGTCCTAGGCCTCTAGACGATGGGGACGTCGAAGGCAAATCTCCTTATCCCAGAAAACGGCCCCGGGTGCAACGCTGTATGCGTCCGTCTCAGGCGGCGAGGCGCCGGGCCGCTTCGACCATCTGGTCGACAGCGGCCGGGTCGGTCCGGAAGGACGTCACCAGGCGCCGCACCGTTCCGTCCCAGTCGAGGAACAGGAACCCGGCGGCGCGCAGCCGCGTGGCCGTCTCTTCCGGCAGGTCCATGAAGATCTCGTTGGCGTCCACCGGGTGGGTGAGCCGTGCTTCCGGAACCGCGGCCGTCAGCCCCTCCGCAAGCCGGGTTGCCTGGGCATTGGCATGGCGGGCAAGGGCGAGCCACAGGTCATCGGCCAGGTAGGCATCGAGTTGGGCGGAGATCAGCCGCATCTTGGAGAACAGATGCCCGAAGCGCTTGCGCCGAAAGCCGAAACTGGCGGCTCTTTCGGGATCGAAGAAGACGACGGCCTCCGCCGCCATCGCGCCGTTCTTGGTCGCCCCGAAGCACAGGACGTCGACACCGGCGCGCCACGTCATCTCCGCCGGGGTGCAGTCGGCCGACACCAGCGCGTTGGCGAACCGCGCGCCGTCCATATGCACCGGCAGCCCGTGTTTGCGGGCGATCTCCGACAGGGCGGCGATCTCCGCCGGCTGGTAGACGGTGCCCGCCTCCGTCGCCTGGGTCAGGCTGACCGCCCCCGGTTGGACATGGTGCACGACCCCGGCCCCGGCCCCGGCCCGATCCAGGGTGGCCGAGAGCGTTCCCGGGTCCAGCTTGGCATCCGCCCCGTCGACCAGGACCAGCTTGGCACCCCCGGTCATCGCCTCCGGCGCGCCGCACTCGTCGACATTGATGTGGGCCAGCGGATGACAGTAGGTCGCCTGCCACGGCTCTGCGAGGGAGGCCAGCGCGAGCGCGTTGGCGGCCGTGCCGGTCGCGACCGGAAACACGGCGACCTCCCGCTCGAACAGGTCGCACAGGTGCCGGGTTACGCGCTCGGTCCAGGGGTCGTTGCCATAGGGGGCGGCCGTGCCCTCCGCGGCGGCGGCGATCGCGGCGACCACCTGTGGGGCAGCCCCCGCGACGTTGTCCGAGCGCAGGTCGAGCCGCACGGTCTGGTCGGTCATTCTTCCTCGTCCCCTTGGTCCTCGGCGGAAGCCGCGCCGGCGTCCCCGCCCAACAATATAGTGGCGACCAGCCGGCCGGTGGCGGGATCCAGGCTGACCAGCCGCTCGGTGCCATCTGCCATGTCGATATGCGCGACGACCAGATCGGCGGTTGCGGTAATCTGTCGGACCCGGGATGCGCCGGGGACGGCAAGTGTCACCGTCACCGGTGCCGTCTCAGCCGCCGCGAGGCGCCGGTCCAGGGCCCGCGCCCGGCCGAACAACTCGACCGCGATCCAGATCAGGCCGGCGAACAAGAGGATGCCGATGGCAGCCGCCATGATCAGCCAGGGGGACAGGAAGGTGACGGTCTCCTCCGGGTCGGCCGCGGACGTCGCTGCCGGCCCCGGCCTCGCGGCGGATGACCTCGGGGCGGATGATCCCGGGGCGGAAGGCTTCGGTGCGGACATCTGGGATGACGGCGACGGGCTTGCGGAACCGGAGAGTGACATCGAAGGCGGGCTCGTCGAGGGGGCGGGTGCGGACGGTGCATCCTGCCACCGGCTGACGGTGGATGCATCCGACGCCGCCGCCGACCGCCCGCGCCTGGACCGCTGGCTTGCGGATCGGCTGCCCACCCTGTCGCGCGCCCGTCTTCAGGCCCTGATCGCCGCCGGCGCGGTGACGGTGGGCGCGGGCGAGCGGGAGCGGCCCGCAAAGGCCTCCGAGCCGGCTGCGCCGGGCCTGGTCCTGACCGTGCGCGTGCCCGCCCCGGTCGCGGCGCGACCGCGCGGCCAGTCCATCCCCCTCGCGATCGTCTTCGAGGACGAGGCGATGCTGATCGTCGACAAGCCGGCCGGCCTTGTCGTTCATCCCGGCGCGGGGGTCCCCGACGGCACCCTGGTCAACGCCCTGATCCACCATTGCGGCAGCTCGCTTTCCGGCATCGGCGGCGAGCGCCGCCCCGGGATCGTCCACCGGTTGGACAAGGAGACGAGCGGGCTGATCGCGGTCGCCAAGACCGATGCCGCCCACCGGGCGTTGGCGCAGGCGCTGGCCGAGCGGCGCGTCTCCCGAGTCTATCAGGCCATCGCCTGGGGACGCCCGCGACCATCCACCGGGACGGTCGACCGGCCGATCGGGCGGCACCCTGTCGACCGACTTCGGATGGCTGTGGTTTCCGGCGGAAAGCCGGCCCGCACGCATTACCGGGTCATCGAAACCCGCGGCGATGGAGCAAAGGTGACCGCATCCCTGATCGAATGTCGGTTGGAGACCGGTCGCACCCACCAGATCCGGGTTCATCTGGCCGCCCTCGGCCACCCGCTGATCGGCGACCCGCTCTACGGCATCGCAGGCCGGCGTGGATCGGCTGGCCTGTCGCCGGCTCAGCGCCGCCTTCATGACATGATTGGTCGCCAAGCCCTGCATGCCGTGCGGTTGACCCTGCCGCACCCGATCGACGGTCGCGAGATCACCGCGGCCAGCGCGCCCGCCCATGACTTCCAGGCATTGTTTCAAGAACTGGCGGTATGCCGGTGACCTGTTCGCTCTGGGCGATCCGTGGTATATATTACCAGGGCGTTAATTGGACCCCGCCCGAGGTGGTGCTCATGAATGAGGCCACACGCTGGGGGTGCCGCACACAATGGTACCGGGGCACGGACGTGACCGGCGCCGCAAAGAGGAGATGACGATGCCCGCAATGCCAAGTGTCCCGGTTCTTACGGCCGAGACCAACCTGTCGCGCTATCTCCAGGAAATCCGCAAGTTCCCGATGCTGACGGCGGAAGAGGAGTACATGCTCGGCAAGGGTTGGCAGGAACATGGGGACGTTTCCGCGGCCCACAAGCTCGTGACCAGCCACCTGCGTCTGGTCGCCAAGATCGCCATGGGCTATCGCGGATACGGCCTGCCGCTGTCCGAACTGATCTCCGAAGGCAATGTCGGCATGATGCAGGCGGTCAAGCGCTTCGATCCGGAACGCGGCTTCCGTCTGGCGACCTACGCCATGTGGTGGATCCGGGCGGCAATCCAGGAATACATCCTGCATTCCTGGTCGCTGGTGAAGATCGGCACGACCGCGGCCCAGAAGAAGCTGTTCTTCAACCTGCGCAAGCTGAAGGGCCAGATGAAGGCGATGGAGGAGGGTGACCTCTCCCCCGAACAGGTCGCCCACATCTCCGAGACGCTCGACGTTCCGGAGGCGGACGTCGTCTCCATGAACCGCCGGCTCGCCAGCCCCGACCACTCCCTGAACGCGCCGCTGCGCGCCGACAGCGACGGCGAATGGCAGGACTGGCTGGTCGATGAGGGCGAGGACCAGGAAACCGAGCTTGCCGAGCGTGAGGAACTGACCAAGCGCCGGGGCTTGCTGAAGAACGCCATGACCACGCTCAACGACCGCGAGCGGCGCATTCTTCAGGCCCGCCGCCTGCGCGACAACCCGATCACGCTCGAGGATCTGAGCCAGGAATACGGCATCAGCCGCGAGCGCGTCCGCCAGATCGAGGTCCGCGCGTTCGAGAAGCTTCAGAAGGCTGTGCGCACGGCCGCGACCGAGCAGCGCCTGGCGAGCTGATCGACAGGGCCGGCCACCTCGAAGTCGTCGGGAAGTCGTCGGGGCTCCGACCGACGGGGCGGGTTGCTGGAGCTTCTTCCACCCAGACCGGTTCAGTCCGGCGGTTTGGAAAGGGCACCAGGAACCTGCCCCGTTTCGTTTCCGGCCCGCCGGTTCAGTCCGGCTGGAACATGCGCTGATACACCTGGTGGGCGGGCGTTCCTAACCGCGATGTGGGTCCACATCGCTGGAACACGCGCTTGTGTGATGATCGAGAAGGTCGATTGCTCTACCCGCGAGTTGGGTGCGACCTTCTCGATCTGAACCACACTAGCAACCTATTGAATCTAGTGTCCTTCTCGGTTCCGAAGTTCGCAAGCGCGAAGGTCACGCCCTGGCAGCGAACTTCGGAATCAGGACACTAGTCGCCGGGCGGAACTTCCGCCTGGCCGCCGACATCCTGGCCCCATTCTTCCACCAACTGTTCCTGCTGCTGGCGCAACGACTCCAGCCGCTGTTCCGAACGGTAGATCACGACGGCGGTCACGACCGGCGGGATCGCATAGAAGATCATCCACCCGGCGGCGGCGCTCCCGTACATCACCAGCCAGTTGGACGGATCGGCGAGCAGCATGAGCGCGCGGTCGAGGGTCGCGATGCCGTCGAAAAGCTCGATGATCAGGGGCACTACGCCGGCGATGTTCAAGGGCCCGACGGTCATCGTCGCCGTATGTTCGCCCTGTCGTTCGATCAGGGTGGCGGTCGCGGTCGGCAGAAGTCCGACGACCAGGATGACCGCGATCGGCATGAAATAGGCACCGCCGATGAGGAGCAGGATCAGGAAGAGCCGGCCCGGCCAACTGCTCTGTTTCTCGGTCTTGGCCGCCATCGGCACCCCTCCCCGTCAGAGCCCGGCGAAATTCGACAGGACGAGCCAGCCGACCGCCGCCGTCGACGCGAGGGAGGAGACGAAAGCGGCCAGTTGGCGACCGGCGTCGAGCCCCATCTCGTCGCGCTTTTCGAGGTCGCGTTCGATCTTCCCGGCCTCCAGCCCGATCCTGGCGAAGCGACGGCGGGCCGACAGGAACCCGGCATTGTCGTCCTTGATCATGTTGGGGTCGTTCACGGTCTGGTAGAGCTGCTGCAGGTTGCCGCGCTGGACCACCGAATTCAGCTGGTTGCGCAGCCGCTTGCGTCGGGTCGCACTGTGCAGCTGGTCGATCGCCGGGCTGATCAGGCCCGCGAACCAGTCGCACAGATTGGGCAGATCGGCCGGACCCGAGCGCGCCTGGAGAGAGGCGAACAGGCTCAGCATGAACAGGCCGCGCTGGTGTTCCGGGCGATCGGGGCCGAAATTGTTGATCGCCCCATCGCTGATCTTTTTGTCCTTCGCCATCAGGAACGCGATGATGTGCCGATCCACCGGCACCGTCGGCCGCGAGCTGCCGCCGGCGACCTGTTCCAGGGCGGCGAGCAGTTCGGAGGCCTTGGTCGGATGGTAGCGGCGGACCATGTCGCTCATGCACGGCATGGTGTCGGCCATTTCATAAAGCACCCGTTCGATGCCGTAACCCATGTTGGTGCGCCCGACCATCGCGCGCATCTTGTCCATTTCCTGGACCTTCGGGACGGTGCTCGCGTGTGCCTCGTCCTGCTGGTTGAACCAGAACAGGACCGCCTGGTTCTGGATGATCTCCGCCACCGCCTGGGCGCCATCGCCCTTGATCACCGCCTGGGCCAGGGCGAAGCCCAGCCCCTCCGGCATTACCGAGAGGCCGCGGTAGCGGATCGGGGCCGGCGGGTCGAGCGCGATGGCGACACGGCTGACCAGGCGATCCTCATAGCCAGGACCCCGGCCGTGCGCACTGGCACTGTCGACGGCGAGCTGCAGCCGGTCCGCCGCCTTGACGTCCGCCGCACTCCGCCGCAGCCAGCGATCCAGTTCGCCGTTCTCGATCAGCCGCGTCGCCTCTCGGGGGTGCTTGGCGAAGACCATGCCGAGGGAGCTGGGGCGCCAGTACTCCTGTCCCGCCAACTCCAGCGCCCTGCTCGCCTTGCGGGCGACCTGGGCCTGCTTCGGGGACAGCCGCCGGCCGCTGTGCCACATGATCAGGTCTTCCATGCCCCAGCGCTGCTTGGGATCGTCGCTGGTCAGGCCACGGATCAGTTCCGCGAGCGGCGGAGGCAAGCGCAGATGGGCCGCCAGGGCAGGGAACGTGCCGCGATCGATCTTGAGTTCGATGATCGCGTTGTCGTCCTGATCGGCGAGCGGGTTGTAGCCGAGATGAAGGAGAAGGAGAGTCACCCCGAAGGCGTAGAGGTCGTCGCCGGTTTCCCCGGCACCCCGCCCCGTCGGTTGGGCCATCGACCGCGGGATCGTTTCCATCAGGACAGGCTGGTCACAGGCCGGCGGCCGCGAGATGCACTCGCCGAGCACGGCCCCACCGCCACCCGGGGAACCGGGGAAGATGTTGGTCGGGCGGATGCCGCCGTGGAAGATCGCGCGATCGGACAGTTCCTTCAAAAGCAGGGTCATCGGCCGGACCACCTGCTTGACCAGCGCGTCCTCCGACATCGGCTCGCGCTGGGCGTCCATCCGCGCCATCAAGGCGGGACCGGGAGGGCGGTCCATGATCACCGCGCCCAGGTTGCGATCCTTCGGCCGCCAGTAGACGACCCCGACATCGTGCACGGCGAGGAGGTTGGGGTGGTCGATGGTCTTGATCGAGGCGAGGATGTCGGAGCGATGCGGCAGTTCGTCGATGCCGATGGCCGCCGCCATCTCACCCGCGCGGCGGTCACGGGCACGGGCGGCGAAGAGGCGGCCGGCGCCGCCGTCGAACTGGGGCAGCGGGCCGTCGGGCTGGATCTCGTAGCCGCCGGCCATGCGGACCGGCTCCTGGCCGCCGCCGCTGGCGGGCGCCGCTTCCGCCTCCGCCGTCATTGCCTCGGTCGTCCCCCTGCCAGCTCAAGCGCTCTCCCGCGTTTGAGCGACCCTCGTCTACCGATCCTGAAAGCCGCCTGAAGATAGCGCAGCTTACCCGTCGAGGACGCGATTATTGCCGACAATTCGGCGCATTGCGCCAGCCCCTTGTCGACCCACCGGTCAATTCGGCGCAAGCGTCGCGCACGCAGGACCTCAACTGACGAACGGGTCGGTCAATAGGACGACGTCGTCGCGCTCCGGGCTGGTCGACAACAGCGCCACCGGGGCCTCCACCAGCTCCTCGATCCGGCGCGCGTACTTCACCGCGGTCGCCGGCAGCTGGCCCCAGCTACGCGCTCCTTGCGTGCTTTCCGACCAGCCCTCGAGCGTCTCGTAGATCGGCTCGACCGCCGCCTGCTGGTGCTCGTTGGCCGGCAGGTGGTCGATCTCCCGGCCATCCAGCCGGTATCCGATGCAGATCTTGATCTCCTCGAACCCGTCGAGCACGTCGAGCTTGGTCAGCGCCAGGCCGTCGACCCCGCCGACCTTGAGGGCCTGGCGCACCAGGACCGCGTCGAACCAGCCGCAGCGTCGCCGGCGGCCGGTGACGGTGCCGAACTCGCGCCCGCGTTCCCCCAGCTTTTCGCCCACCGCATCGTTCAGTTCGGTCGGGAACGGGCCGGAGCCCACCCGGGTCGTGTAGGCCTTGGTGATGCCGAGCGTGTAGTCGATCGCCGCCGCCCCCACGCCGGACCCGATCGCGGCCTGGGCCGCCACGGTGTTGGACGACGTGACGAACGGGTATGTTCCGTGATCGACATCCAGCATCGTCCCTTGCGCGCCTTCGAACAGGATGCGCCGGCCTTCCCGGCGCAGCGCGTCGAGCCGCTGCCACTGCACGCCGGCGAAGGGCAGGATCTTCGGTGCGATTTCCTCCAGGGCCGCGACCAGGGGCGCTTCCGCCATTTCCTGCGCCCCGAACCCGCGCAGCAGGGCGTTGTGGTGGTGCAGGAGGTCGGCGACCTTGGCCCGGATCAGGTCCGCATCAGTCAGGTCGCACACGCGCACGGCCCGGCGTGCGACCTTGTCCTCAT
>CAYNIS010000007.1:28722-29393 GCA_964397055.1 uncultured Rhodospirillaceae bacterium
GGGGCCGATGCCGCGCCCGGTGGTGCCGATCTTGTTCTGGCCGCGGGCCGCCTCCCGCGCCCGGTCGACCTCGCCATGGACCGGCAGGATCAGGGCGGCGTTCTCCGCGATCATCAAGCTGTCGGGGGTCACGCTGACGCCCTTGGAAGCGATCTGCGCAATCTCCTCCAGAAGTGCCCACGGGTCGATCACCACGCCATTGCCGATGATCGACAGCTTGCCCGCGCGGACCACGCCGGACGGCAGCAGGGACAAGCGGTACTCGACCCCGCCGATCACCAGGGTGTGGCCGGCATTGTGGCCGCCCTGGAAACGCACGACGACATCTGCCCGGCTCGACAGCCAGTCGACGATCTTGCCTTTGCCCTCGTCGCCCCACTGGGCGCCGACCACTACGACATTGGCCATGAACGGCTCTCCTGAAGGCCGGCGGCGCCGGTTTGGTTCCTTGGGGTCAGGTCAGGTCACACGGCGCGGGTCGCGCTCGCCCAGCACATAGTCGCAAGCCAGCCGCCGCGCCGCCTCCATGTCGCCTTCGCCCTCCAGAGGTTCGAGGCCCAGGACGGTGACCCAGCCTTCGGCGCGCAAGGCCTCCGCCCGGTCATGATCGGTGCCGAAGGGGATGTAGAGGCGCCGCGCCGGCACCGGCGCCGGCAACGCGCGCAGCACGC
>CAYNIS010000008.1:0-27067 GCA_964397055.1 uncultured Rhodospirillaceae bacterium
TGGGGCGCAGCGGGTCCTGGGGCGCCCACCGCAGAGCACCCGCTCCGGGAGCCCGCAAGTTCAAGTGCGACTGTCCACGGGCACCGTCTGCCGAGTGTTCGAGGTTATCAAATTCGATCGACAGCGTGACAGCGGGAGGAAAGCAAAGCGGCGACACGCCAGCATTCATGCGGGTTTACGGTTGCGACACGCTGGCGACAGGTGGCAACAAACAGGGCTATGGCCCTTTAGATGACAGCTATTGCCGACTGATCTCGCGGTGGCCCTGCTGCCGAGTCTTTTTTTAGGGCGGTAGGTTCGCAGACCGTGTCGCGCTCCAAAGCCCAGTTTCCAGCCCCTGGAGTCGTTCCGGCCCGTTCAGGGTGACAGAGTACCCGTCAGAGACCGTTGCAACTCAGGGACGCTGTTTCGGCGCCTTGCTGTGCTTGGCAAGGGCGCGAGCCCCGACCGATCGCCAGCCGCCGGAAGAGAAGCCGAACGTAGCTGCGATAGACGGATGGCGCGCCGTCAATCGCTTCATAGCGAAGGGACGCCGCGTCGTCACTTAGACGGTAACCGGTACTCGTACTGCGTGGCCTCAAGCCAGCCGTCTTCGACGCGCCAGGGCTCAAGGATGCGGATGTCGCCACCACTTCCACCCGGCTGGCTGTCCGAGCCCGTGCCCTTCATCACGCCAAGGTCGACGGCCGCGCCGAGTTTGGCGATGAAGTCCTGCCGGACAAGCTGCTCGATGTCCGGTGAGGTTTGCAGGATCAGCTTGCGGCTGAACTCGGTCAGGCACCCGATGTGCTTCGGGTTGCCGGTAACTTGCGTGAAACTGTGATCGCCGCCCGTGAGCGCGCCGTTCTCGCCGATCCATTCGGCCGCGGGCGTCAGCGCGTCCATCTTCGGCAGAGCAATGTCGCCGCGAAGGCCCGTCAGGTGGCGGGCGCCGAGCCGGCTGGTCACGCTGGCCGGCCGGAGCGCATCGACAAACTCGCCGCCGATAACGTTGGTCTGCACCAGGTTGCAATCCGTCGCCGCGCATGCCGGGAGATTGGGCCGGCCAATGCCGCGGGACTGCTGCCGCTCAATCTCGGGGGATGGACTCTAAGACAGCCGCTCACCTCTCCGACACGGGCCGCCATTCGCGCGCCAGGCGTTGAGCCTCAGCGATCTGTTCAGGGGTCATGCGCCGCGCGGCAAAATCCCGGGTCTCACGGCCTTCAACATCACCCTGGGCTGCGGCGAGATTGGACCACATGTGCGCCTGGACGTAATCCTGCGGGACGCCTTGGCCGTTGAGGTACATGCCGCCGAGATAGACCTGCGCCTTAGCGTGGCCCTGATCGGCGGCGAGGCGGAACCACCTGACCGCCTTCTCATCATCCTGCGGCACGCCCCAGCCCTCGCGGAACATGACGCCGAGATTGTGCTGCGCCATATCGTCGCCCTGATCGGCGGCGAGATTGAACCACCTGACCGCCTTCTCATCATCCTGCGGCACGCCTTGGCCGAGACCGTACATGAGGCCGAGATTGACCTGCGCGTCAGCGTGGCCCTGATCGGCGGCGAGGCGGAACCACCTGACCGCCTCCTCATAATCCTGCGGAACGCCCAGACCCTTCTCGTACATGGTGCCGAGAGCGTACTGCGCCACCGCGGCGCCCTGATCGGCGGCGAGGCGGAACCACCTGTGCGCCTCCTCATCATCCTGCGGCACGCCTTGGCCGTCGTGGTACATGACGCCGAGATAGACCTGCGCCTTAGCGTGGCCCTGATCGGCGGCGAGGCGGTACCACCTGACCGCCTCCTCATGATCCTGCGGGACGCCTTGGCCGTTGAGGTACATGAAGCCGAGGTTGTTCTGCGCGTCAGCGAAGCCCTGATCGGCGGCGAGGCGGAACCACCTGACCGCCTTCTCATCATCCTGCGGGACGCCCCGGCCGTACTGGTACATGATGCCGAGATTGAACTGCGCCTTAGCGTGGCCCTGATCGGCGGCGAGGCGGTACCACCTGACCGCCTTCTCATCATCCTGCGGGACGCCTTGGCCGTTGAGGTACATGAAGCCGAGATTGACCTGCGCGTCAGCGAAGCCCTGATCGGCGGCGAGGCGGTACCACCTGACCGCCTCCTCATAATCCTGCGGAACGCCCAGACCCTACTCGTACATGAAGCCGAGATAGACCTGCGCCTCAGAGAAGCCCTGATCGGCGGCGAGGCGGTACCACCTGACCGCCTTCTCATCATCCTGCGGAACGCCCAGGCCGACATCGTACATGATGCCGAGATTGAACTGCGCGTCAGCGTGGCCCTCATCGGCGGCGAGGCGGAACCACCTGACCGCCTCCTCATGATCCTGCGGGACGCCTAGGCCGAACGCGTACATGATGCCGAGATTGAACTGCGCCTTAGCGTCGCCCTGATCGGCGGCGAGGCGGAACCACCTGACCGCCTCCTCATAATCCTGCGGGACGCCCAGACCGTTCTCGTACATGACGCCGAGATTGAACTGCGCGTCAGCGTAGCCCTGATCGGCGAGGGGCCGCCATTCGCGCAATGCGGTAGCATAGTCGCCCTGTTCATACGCCTGCACCCCTGCATCAAAATCCGCCCATGCCGGTGTCGAAAGCGCGAACAGGGTCACCAGTGCAAAGAAAAGGCGCTTCATTCAACAACAACTCCAGCAGCGAGCAAGTTCAGGTGCGACAGTCCACGGGCACCGTCGACCAAATGTTGCACCGTCGACCAAATGTTCGAGATCATCAAATTCGATCGACAGCGTGACCGCGAAAGGAAAGAAAGCGGCGACCTGTTACTCGTCGCTTGGCACAGCGGATGCCGGGACCGGCATCTCGGCCACGTCATCCGCTGGTCGGACTTCGGTCTGTACTTTCTCCTCCTCCGGCTCGCGGTCAAAGCACCCCTTGCGGGTCATGACGCCGGCAAGGTGCGTGTTCCGCGCGCGCAGGGCTTCCATCTCAACCTTTTCAGCATCGCTCAGATCAAGCGCGAAAAGAGCGGGCCAAAACAGCAGACCGCCAACAATTCCAATAGCGACGTTGCCATCGTTGGCGGAGTCCTTTTCGCCAACGAGTCCCTGCACCCTAATCTCGTTGGTCTGCGTCTCGGCCATCAACTGCACACAAGAAAGCTGACCGTCGTATGGCTGCACCACGGCGACCGGATTGGCGCTCCGACCCGCACAGGAAGCGAGACCAAGGGCTGCGATAAGGCTGATGGCGCAACGAGGGTTCATTGATCTTCTCGCCTGTCAGGGAAGCCGGCACCCGGCCCTTGCCGGTAAATCGTGTCGCTGATGACCCAACAGTCGATGCGGGGTTGTATAAAATCCCGTTAAACCTATGAGGGTGTCAAAATGCCATTACCGCCTGCAGATGCGTGCAGCCACCGTGCCCTGATCCCCGTTTAATGGCCCAAGGGCGGGCCTCTTAGCCGTTACTCCCCTGCCGAGGTGTCAGCGGACCTGAGAAGGGTCGGACGCGCGCCAGAGCGCCAATCCGGGGCGTTTCCGTTCGCCGCAACGGCCTTCCCCTGCCACCCTCGGCCGCCAGCTTCTCTGCCAGCCGGCGGGCGAGCTTACGCGGCCGGTGCACCAGGTCCGATCGTTCCTTGAAGAACCGCTCGGGCTCCGACCGCAGCCGCGCCGCCGGACGGGTTCAGTCCGCTCGCGATCAGGCGACAAGTGCCGGCGCGCCGGGAGCGCCGAAGCGCGGCACCGGCGACCAGTCCGGCAAACCGGGCAGGGCTGGCAAAACGAACGCCGGCCTCGGCACCTGCCAGCCGATGATAGCGATGGCGGCCCTGTGAAACCGCCTTCAGGAGCCCGCCCGCGACGCGCCGGGAGAGATGGCCGCTCGCCGTTTGCGGCGTCACTCCGGCAGCCCGTGCGAGCTCGGCCGCGGTCAGCGCGCGGCCATCCATGAGGGTCACCAGGATTGCCGCCCGCGCCGGCTCGCCGACCAGTTGGCCCAAGGCCGCGATATCGTTGGTCGTGACCACCACCACCTCCTGATCGTCCGGTAAGGCTTCAGCCTGGCACAAAAAGGCAGCACCGATGCTTCGGTTGCGGGCGAAGCGGGACCGACCCGCCGAAACCGGGCGGCTGGGCCCGCGGATTCGTGCTATTTTGACGGCCCCTCCTGAAAATCCGTCCGACCTTTCAACAGGGGGCCCCTCGGTGACCGACACCGTGGCCATGCCTGATGACGCGCGCGCCTTGGGTGCTGCGCAGGCGACCCCGTCCGATCAGGCGCCAGAGCTGCACAGCCTGCCCCGGCGCCTTTTCGAGTACGGGAAGATCGTCTTTTCCCGGCCGTTCTCCGCCGGCGGCACCGGCTTTGCCTGGTTCGCCGCCTACATGAACCGAGGCGTGTCGCCCCTCAACCTCGGCTCCATGGCGCTGTTCACCGTCGGCGGCTTCGTCGACGGCATGCAGCAGAACCTGGACCGCATCCAGGAATACCACCGCCAGCATCACCCGCGCCTCCACGAGGATCCGAAAAACCCGATGTCGGAGGCGGAGCGCAGGAAGCCGCGCGGGTTCCTGGAGAAGACCCTGTCGATCCCGGCCAGATCGCCCTGTTCACCGCCGTCGCCACCGCGACCGCCGCGCTCGCCGTGGTCGGGGCGCCGGCCCAGATGATCGTCGGCACCGGCCTGTTCATGGTCGGCCATGGCGGGTTCGCCGGTGCCGGATTGTTGTCCAACTTGAAGGCCCGCCGGCAGGCGAACCTGGACAAGCTGCGCCAACAGATCGAGAAGGCGGAAGGGCCGGACCGTGCGCGTCTCGAACGCCGGCTCAATCGGGCGATGAAGCTGGAGGCGAAGGCGGACCAGCCACCGACAGCCGACCACGCGGCGACGACGGGGCAGGACGCCACGGTCGACGGGGCCACCCCGCCGAAGAAGGACCTGGCCCGGCTGATCGAGTACGCGACCGACCATGTCAAATACCGCATCGGCCAGGCCAAGATCATCCTGGGCGATCCGTTCAATGTCGGCTCGGTCGGGTTCGGCAGTGCCGCCGCGGTCCTGAATTTCGGCCTGAACCCGATCGGCCTCGCCGCCGGCCTGACCATCGCGACCGGCGCCATCCTGCAGGGCATCGGCAACAAGGGGCCGGAACTGGCGCGCCATCGCGCACTCCATCACCCGACGCTCGGCGCCGGGCCCCGCATGCGCCACGGGCTGAAGCCGCTGACCCCGGTCGAAGGGCTGAAGCAGAAACCCGACCTCGCCGACATGGAGGCGCTGCACGAAAAGCTGCGCAAGCCCGCCGGCCTGGTCGAACGGGTGGTTGCGTTCGCGTCCAAGGGCGGTCTCGGCTTCGCGCTCCAGGCCGCGGGCACGGCGCTCGCCGCGACCGTCGCCCCGGTGCCGGTGGCGATCGGTCTGGCCGGGTTTGCGACGGCCCTCGGCGTGTTCGCCGTCGGCTCGACGATCCATGGCTGGCGCGGCCATGTCGCCGAGCGCGAGAAGATGGCCGATGAGTGCGAGCAAGCGATCAAGGCGGCGAAGCGCGCGGACGTACAGCCATCCGGGCCGGAGCAGAAGCCGGGTGTCAGGCACGACCTCTCGATCGACGGCGAGACGCCGCAACGCCGCCCGACCCCCACGACGGCGGCGGAGGTTGCGGGCACCGGCGACGAACCCGACCAGGAGGCCGACGATCCGGGCGTGGACGACGATCTCTCCGACTATCGCTCCTTCGCCGACGAGGTGATGCCGATCGACCCGCAAGGCGGCGAGGGCGGTACCGGCGGCCGAGGCCGCGGCGGGCGCGGGGCGAAGGTCGAAGAGGATGCGGCCGCCAAGACGGCGCAGGAGGACCAGGCGGTGCCGCAGCGCAGGACAGAGCCGCGCGGTCGCGCCAAGCTGGCGGTATAGAGCTGGCGGTATAGAGCAGTGTGCCGCGAGGCTGATCCAGTCTGGCTGAAACTGCGCTAGGGTGATGATCGAGAAGGTCGATCGCTCTAACCGCAAGTCGGGTGCGACCTTCTCGATCTGAATCACACGAGCAACCTATTGCAACTAGTGTCCTTCTCGATTCGGAAGTTCGCGAGCGCGCGGGTCACGCCCTGGCGGCGAACTTCGGAATCAGGACACTAAGGGGTGGGTTGAACGGGAATGGCGCTGGACATGAGGCAAGAGCCCGGCAAGGCAGATCCGCAGCCGGTTCGGCAAAGCGAGGCGGGCAAGGCGCAGCCAAGCCTGTTTCAGGAGGTCGCCCGGCTGATGGCCATGGCCATCTTCGTCGCCGTTCTGGCCTGGTTCAACGACCCGCTGCTGCCCGGGATCGCCGGGCCGATCGTCGCCGTCGCCGCCGTTCTGATCGGCATCGTCTTGTCGATCCTGGGCGTGCGCCAGCGACTGGCAGGGCGCGCGGAGAAGGCCGACAATCCTCAGTCGATCTCCAGGTAGCGCGCCCAGTCGACGATTTCGGACACCACCCGGTCGGTCTGCCCGGGGCTCAGGATGCGGCCGGCGATGACGTGGCCGCGCGGGTCGTCATCCTCTCCCAGTTCCAGCGCGACGAGGTGGTTCCGCCCACCCCAGGCCTCGGCGATGCGCCGGGTTTCGGCCGGGTCGACCACCCGGTCGGTGTCGGCGATCAGGAACAGCGCCGGCGGCGTCCCTGATCGGACATCGACCGCACGCGCGGCGTTGACGACGGCGGCCATCGGCAGGAGGGCGACGGTCGGGTACGCCGCCGTCCAATGCGCGCCGTGGGCCTCGTTCACCGGCTCGAACCCGCGTGTCGGCCCGGCGGCAAGCGGCAGCCAGTAGCGCGCCCAGGGCAGGGCCAGGACGTCGGCGTTCGGGTCCTGGATGCGATAGGACGGGGAGATCAGGACGAGGCCGTCAATGTCACCGGCCACCGACGGGTCGGCCGCCGCCAGGGTCGCGAGCGCGCCACCCAGGGAGGTGCCGATCACCAGCACCCGCCGGCCCAGGCGCCTGCCGATCGCGATCGCCTCCGCCGTGTCCCGGATCCAGTCCGCGGCCGTCGCCTCCCCGAGAGCTTCTCCCGATCGGCCATGCCCGGTCAGCCGCGCGAGATAGAGGTTGGCGCGCAGGTTCTCCGCGACCCGATCCGGCACCGGCCGGACCTCTTCGGCCGTTGCCGAAAAGCCGTGAAGGTAGACGATGGCGAGCGGCGTACGCTGTCCCCGGCGCACGCCCCAGACGACGCGCCGGTCGGCACCCGGCCGGAGGTCCGCGATCGCCGCCTCCTCAACCGCCAGCCAGTCGGCCAGGTCGTCCAGGTCGGGTGCCAAGGTGGCCGGGTCGATCCGGGCGACCGCCGGCACCGTCTCGCGCGGGCCGGTAACCCAGATCACCGCAACCGCGATGAACATGCACAGCGACACCGCCAGCCACTTCATGCGCGTGCTATCTCCCTAGTGCAGGCACGGGTTTTCGCGATTGCAGCGCGGCACACCGATACCCTAGCTTGGCAGCCCCGGTTTCACGCCATCAGGTGCCCATCCGTCCATGTCCGCCGCTCCCCAGGCAGGCCACCCGGCCGACCCGCTCGACCAGCATATCCGCCCCGGCATCGCCGCCATGCCGGACAACCGCATCGCCGACATCGCCCGCTACGGCTGGGCCGCGGCCCGCGACGACCTGATCCCCTTGTGGTTCGGCGAGGGCGACATCCCGACGCCGAAATTCATCTGCGATGCCGCGCACCAGGCGATGCTGGCGGGCCATGTCTTCTATGGCGACCAGCGCGGCCAGCCGGAACTGCGCGCAGCTCTAGACCGCTATCTCGGCCGGGTCTACGGCAACGCCGTCGGGGACGACCGCATCTACGTCATGACCTCCGGCATGGCGGGCATCATGATCGCGATCCAGACGCTGGTCGACCCGGGCGACGAGGTCGTCGTGATCTCCCCGGTCTGGCCGAACATCGCGTCCGCCGTCGGCGTGCTCGGCGGCAAGGTCGTCGAGGTCGCGATGTCGCTCGGCAATGACGGCTGGACCCTCGACCTTGACCACGTCGCCCAGGCCTGCGGGCCGCGGACCCGGGCGATCTTCGTCAACACCCCGGGCAACCCGACCGGCTGGGTGATGCCCCGCGCCCAGATCGAGGAACTGATGGCGCTGGCCCGGGCCCGCGGCATCTGGGTGATCGCGGACGAGGTCTATTCGCGGCTGACCTATGACACGCCGCGCGCACCCAGCTTCCTCGACGTCGTGACACCCGACGACCTCTGCCTGATCGTCAACAGCTTCTCCAAGAACTGGTCGATGACCGGCTGGCGGCTCGGCTGGGTGATCGCCCCGCGCGGGATGAGTGCGATCGTCCAGCGCATGGTCCAGTTCAACAATTCGGGCACGGCCGGCTTCGTCCAGATGGCCGGGGTCGCGGCGCTGGAGGAGGGTGAGCCCTTCGTCGAGGAGGTGCGGGCGCTGTGCGCGCGCGGGCGCGACATCGTGATGGATACGCTGGCGTCAAAGCCGCGCGTCCACTGCCAGCGGCCGGAGGGGGCGTTCTACGCCTTCTTCTCCGTCGACGGGGTCGACGACACCATGGCGTTCGCCCAGCGGATCATTGACGAGGTCGGGGTCGGGCTCGCCCCCGGCAGCGCCTTCGGCCTCGGCGGCGACGACTATCTGCGCCTCTGTTTCGCGTCTTCCGAGGCGCGCTTGGTCGAGGCGATGCGCCGCCTCGGCCCGCTTCTGGATTGAGGAGCGTGACAATGCCGGTCCAGCTTCGCGCACGACCAGTCCCGGGAGCCGCGATGATGCCGTCGACCGCCTATTTCCAGACCCTTGCCCGCTACAACCAGTGGGCCAACCGCAAGCTCTTCGCGGCCCTGGCCGACCTCCCGCAGGATGAACTGGCCAGGGAACGGCAGGCGTTCTTCGGGTCCATCCTGGGCACGGTGAACCACATCCTGGTCGGCGACCGGATCTGGGTCTCGCGCCTGCGCGGAGCGCCGGAGGCCATGCCGCTCGACACTATCCTCCACGCGGACCTGGCCGACCTGACCGCCGCGCGCGAGATCGAGGATGCGCGCATCGTCATGCTGGTCGACCGGCTGGAGGAGGAGGACCTGGAGGACGACGTCGTCTACACCAACTCCACGGGCGCCCGCTTCGAAACGCCGACCGTTTGGGTCCTCGGCCATTTCTTCAATCATCAGACCCACCATCGCGGCCAGGTCCATGGCATGCTGAGCGAGACGCAAGTCGCCCCGCCGCCGCTCGACCTGATCTTCTACCTGCGTGAGGTCGGGCCGCACGCGTCCCTCTGACCCCAGTTCCCGGAAACCCACCATGGCCATGACCTTCGACCGGCGCCGCGCCATCGACGTGATTTGCGAGACCATCCACCCTGCCGCCAAGCGCATCCTGGACGTCGGCTGCGGCGACGGGTCGATCGTCCGGGCGCTGGCCAAGCGCGGCGCCCATGTCGTCGGGCTGGAGATCTCCGACCAGCAGCTGGAACGGGCACGCGGGGCGGAGGCGGTCGCCGACGAGCGCTACATGGTCGGCCGGGCGGAGGACCTGCCGTTTCCAGACGCCTCCTTCGACGTCGTCCTGTTCTTCAACTCCCTCCACCATGTGCCGGAGGAGGTGATGGCCGCCGGCCTGGACGAGGCGCGCCGGGTGCTCGTGGCCCATGGCCTGCTCGCCGTCCAGGAGCCGGTCGCCGACGGCCCCTACAACGCCATGGTCAAGCTGGTGGAGGACGAGCGCCATGTCCGGGCCCGCGCCTATGAGGAGATCAAGGCGGCGCAGGCCCGGGGCTATGGCGACCCGCGCGAAATCGACCTGATGGGGACGGCCAAGCTCGACGATTTCGAGCATTTCATGAAGCGGGTGGTGGCGGTGGACCCGGAACGGAAGGCGCGCGCCGATACCGCGCGCCCGCAGCTTGCCCATCTGTTCCACGTCCTCGCCGACCGCGACGCGGAGGGAAAGTACTGCTTCGACGCGCCCGTGCGCCTCAACTTCCTGACCAAGGCGGCGTAACCGCACACTCCAGCGTGGCCTCAGGCCGTCGGACATCCCGCCTGGCGCAAATCCCGGTGAGACCTCATTAGTGTGCGACGACGATTTGCGCTAGGGACTGGCAGGGCGGCGGCTATTCCCGGGCGCCGCCCGTCAGCGCCTCGAACTCCGGCGGGGTGCCCATGCTAGCCCGCATCCTGTCGGCCATGGTGCGGGCGAACAGCTGGCGGTCCGCGTCGGGCAAGGCCTCCAGCGTGTCGAGGAAGACCTCCCGCACCTCCGCGAAGATGCCGACGAACTCGTCGCGCATCTCGCCCATCGCCGCCTTGACCGCCTCCCGATCGAAGGCAGGCTCGGCCACCTTCTCCGCGACGGCAAGGCGCCGGGTCAGAACCCGTTGCCGGGCTGACAACAACCTGTCGCCCCTGGTCACGATCCTTTGCGCGATGACCCGCTGGCCCTCGGGCGACATCTCCTCGACGATCGAAACCAGGAGGGAGGGGAACCCCACTTCAGGCCGCGGCGGCGGCGCCTGGGCGGCCACCGGCAGGGCCGTCACCAGCCCGGCAGCGAGGAAGAGATTGAGGGCAAGCGACGCCAAGAGCACGTGGAAGCCGTGCCGTTCCAGGAACCGGGTCATGACAGCGACCTTTCGACATCCGCGGCGATCACAGGATCAACCCCTCGAACAGGACCCGCTCGACCTCGATCAGCGCGGCTTCGAGGGCCGGCTCCGGCCGGCTCGCGTCGATCGCCGGCCCGGCGGCGAGCGCGCCCGACGCAAGGGCGAGCGCGAGGCAGGCGGCGGCCGCCCAGCGTTCCAGGCCGCCCCGCGGCGCCCAATGGGTCTGGGATGTCTCCTCCGCGGCGTCGACGATGGCGTCGATCCGGATCGGGTCGATCCTCGGGGCCGCACCGTAGGCCGCCTCGATCATTCGCTCCAAGGGGTCGTCGTGTCTGTTTTCAGTCACCGCTCAACCACTCCTTCAGGCGTTGCTTGCCGCGTGCGACAAGGCTTTCGAGCGCCCGCTCGCCGAGCCCCATGACCGCCGCGGCTTCCCGCTGGCTCAAGCCCTCTCCGAAGCGGAGCAGGAGGGCGGTGCGTTGGCGTTCCGGCAGGCGGGCCATGGCCGCATCGAGGGCGGCGTTGCGTTGATCGGCCGCCATTCTATCGTCGGGCAGCGCCCGGTCATCGGCAATTTCGCGCTCTTCGCCATCGGTGACGAGGCTGAGATGCGGCCGCCGACGGCGCAGGTGCTGCAGGCATTCGTTGCGCATGACCTTGTAGAGCCAGGCACGCGGCTCTGCCTCCGGACGCCAGCCGGGGGCCGATCGCCACAGCTGGACGAAGGTCTGCTGGACCATGTCGTCGGCGACCGAGGCCTCGCCGGTCAGGTTGGCGGCGAAGCGGGTCATCGGGGCGATATGGCGTTCGACCAGAAGACGAAAGGCGGTGGCCTCGCCGGCGCCGATCGCCAGCATGAGGCTGGCGTCGTCCAGGCTCTGCGGGTCGGGGGGGACCCGTCCTGGGGGGAGGCCCGGTGCCGGCTTGGCCACCGCCTTCACCGGGTCCGTCATCCGATGCAGACCGCCGCGGGGCGGTCGGCTGCCGGTCCTGACCGGGCGCGGTCGCGGGAGGGGATCAGGCATGACCGCTTTTCGGTAGGGGTGCGGCATGGCGGATGACGGCCGGTGTCAGTTGGCGCGGAAGCGCGCGCGCAATCCATCAAGGACGGACCCGTTGTTTTCCGCAACACCGGCGAAGAGGTCCGGGTTGTCTGCCACGAAGGCCTGGAACCGCGACAGCCTTTCTTCGCGGGGAAGGGCCTGGATCTCCGTGCGCAGTCGGTCGAGCCTCGCCTTCTGCTCCGGGTTGGCGGCGCGGTAGGCCGCGATGAAGCGGCTGCGCAGGTTGGCCCCGGTTTCCTGCGTCTCGGTCACGGCCGTAACATCCTTCGCCGCGGCGTCGTCGGCAAGGGCTGCAGGGACGGCGACCAGGGCAAGGGCCGCCATCGCGGCCATCAGGGTCACACCGCCGCGGATCACGGCGGGCTTCAGATCACGGGTGCGCATCGTATCGGGGCTCCTTGAGCCGTCGTTGGTCTCTCAACACCCCTCCAAATGCCGCCACCCCACCGATCCGTCGCCGGAAATGCGCACTGCCTGGAATCGAAACGGCCGGGGCCTCATTGACGAAGCACCCGGCCGTTCCAAGCCGAAGCGAATGGGCGGTCAGGCGCCGGCGGTCAGTTCCGTCAGGCGCCGGGTGATCGCCGTCGGGTCCAGATCGGCCGACTTGTCGACGATCTCCCCGTGCTTGGTGTAGACGACCGACGGCATCGCGACCTTGCCCAGCATGGCGGCCAGGCATTCGCCCTTGTAGGCGTCGACGACCGACAGCTTGATGTCGCCGTGGAACGCCTCGTCGATCTTCTCCATCTCCGGCAACAGGGCGCGCGACGGCGCGTCGATCGCCGAATAGACGAAGATCAGGCCGACCTTCTCCTTCTGCATCAGCTCTTCCTTGAAGACCTTCTGCTCGGCGATGTAGCGCTCCGCCTCGAACCCAGCGACGGCACCGTCGCCGACCGCGGTCGCGACCTGGCGCAGGCAGGTCTGGCGGCAGTCGCCGGCGGCGAACACGCCCTCGACATTGGTCTGCATGCGCTCGTTGGTCGGGATGTAGCCGCGCTCGGTCATCTCGACCTGGCCCTTGAAGATGTCGGTCGCCGGGGTGTAGCCGATGAAATAGAAGCAGCGGTCGACCGGGACGGCCTTGAGGTCGCCGGAGCGGTTGTTCTTGAGGACCACCGTCTCCAGGCGCTCCTCGCCCTCGAAATGATCGACCTCCGTCGACCACAGGAAGCTGATCTTCTCGTTATGGAGGGCCTCGTCCTGGGCGACCTTGTGGGCGTCCATGTGGCCTTCCTCGTGGATCACGGAGATGATCACCTCCTTGGCGAACTTGGTGAGGAAGATCGCCTCCTCGATCGCGGCATCGCCGGACCCGATGACCATCACGGTCTTGTCCGTGCAACTCGCGGCATCGCAGGTAGCGCAGAAGGATATCCCCTTGTCGTAGAGGAAGCGTTCCTCGTTCGGGACGTTGAGCAGCCTGGGCTTGCCGCCGGTGGCGACGATCACCGCCGGCGCGTGGAAGACGTTGCGGAAGGTCTCGACCGTCTTGTCCTCGCCGGCGAGGTCGACCGCCTTGACCGGGGTCAGCTTGACCTTCGCGCCATGGGCCTTGGCCTGCTTCTCGAACAGCTTCATGAGGTCGAGGCCGGACACCCCGTCCGGGAAGCCCGGGTAGTTCCAGATGTCGGACGTGTAGGTGGCGAGACCGCCGAGCAGGGACTTTTCGATCAGGAGCGTGTTGAGCTGGGCGCGACCGGCGTAGAGGGCGGCGGTCAGCCCCGCCGGGCCACCGCCGATGATGATCACGTCGTAATGCTCGTGCTTCTTCTCCATGGAGGCTCTCCATCGGAACGCGGGGATAGGCGGGGTCGGCGAAGAGAAACCGCGCCCCCGGTTTCAGCGAGGGCGCGGCAGGTTCCCTTTCGGGACAGGCCCAACAGGCCAGGAAATCATCGGCGCTTGTTCAGCCGAGGCTGAGCGTCATTCCGGCTTGGCATGGCCGGTGTCGCGCTTGCCCCACCAGTCGGCGACGAGGTAGAGGCCGCCGAGCAGGGCGAACTGGACGACCAGGGCGACGAAGAAGCTGTCGAACAGGGTCGGCAGGTAGACCTTGTTGGAGAGATCGACGTCGAGCAGGACCTTCCAGTAGTCGTATGTCGCGACACCGATCACCGAGCCTGCGATGAACGCCGGCAGGACGACCCACTGCTGGAGGAAGCCCTCGCCCATGCGCATCAGGGTGCCGGACGCGCAGCCACCGGCGATGACCGCCCCGAAGCCGAAGATGAACGCGCCCACGGCGGTGTGCACGCCGACCGGTGCCAGGCTGCCGAACACCTTGGCTTCCTTGGCGGCGATGGCGGCCTCGTAGAGCTCCATCTCACCGCCCGTCTTCAGGAAGACGTTGTAGTTGAGGCCGGTGAACAGGAGGGTCGACGCGCCAAGGCCGATCAGGACCGCCTTGGTCACATTGGTGCCGCCGGTCAGGACCGGGTCCCGCAGGCTGGCGGTGAAGCAGAAGCGTGACCGCACGAGGCAGAAGCCGAAGCCCACGCCGATCGCCCAGATGAGCACGTTCTTCGAGCCCATCACGTTCGGATCCGAGACTTCCATCGCGTTGATGTAGAAGCCGAACGCGATGCAGGCGGCGATCAGGGCCAGGCCATAAGGCACCTGGGAGGCGCGGACCTTGCGTTCCGGGCGCGCGCGCCGGAGCGAGGAGGTCTTCGGGGCAGCGGCCGTGTCAACGGCGGCTTCGCCGCCAGCCGTGCTGTTGAAGTTGTCGACGGTGGTCATGATGGCGCCCCCCGTTAGATGAAGAACTTGACGAGCGTGCGGGAACCGACCCACGCGCCCAGGAAGATGAAGGCGACGAACACCCAGCCGGTCAGCGCCATGGTCGGCACCGCGACGAACATCGAGCCGATGTTGCAGCCGAACGCGACACGGGCCCCAACGCCCATGCACAGGCCGCCCAGGATCGCCGCCATGAACTGCTTGGAGTTCTTCAGGCTCTTCACCTTGAACTGGCTGGACATCAAGGTGGCGATCAAGGCACCGGCGATAATGCCGAGATTGGTGATCGAGCCCTGGTCGGAGAAGAAGCCGAAGCCTTCACGCGCGAACGACTTCTTGACCTCCGTGAAGTAGAGCCAGCTTTCCGGTTCGAAGCCGGCGTACTGGATCATCCAGGCACCCCAATAGGCGAAGGAGGTGGTGACCCCCCAGCCCTTGCCGGTGGCGGACAGCAGCATGACCTGCAAGACCACCAGCGCCATGGCGCCGGCGACATAGGTCCACGGGTTGATGAAGACGGATTTGTAGGTGTCGTTGTTCTTCAGTTCGGTCATGACGAGCCTCCATGCTCGCAGATGGAGAGGCCAGGGTGGCGAGGGGGGCGGTGAACATGAGGAGGGCACACCTCCCCCGTTGCGGGCACCCGGACCGGCGCCCGCCAATCACCCGACCGGCCACATGGGGTCAGTGGGTCTTTTCGATCACGATTTCCCACTGGCCATCATCGACCTCGTCGATTTCCATGTTGTGGCCTTCCTTGGTGGCCCATTCGGGAATGTTCTTCATCGCACAGCTGTGATCGGTCTCGACCACCAGGACGTCGCCCACGCCCATCTCTTCGAGAACCTTTTGCGTGCGGATCAGCGGCACCGGGCAGGCTTCGCCGAGGCAGTCCAGGGTCCGTTCGCTCATCTCTTTCACGCTCCTTCGAAATCGCTCGTTGCGTCGGTCCGGCTGCCGTCGTCGTTTTCGGCGGGTCGCCGGTCGGGTGATCCCTCCACGGGACCTGATGTGACGAGGCTAAGGTGTGGCCGGTTCGGCCCAACATGATCCAGATCAAGTGATCGACCGGCGGGGCACAGAATCCGCGCAAACCCTGCACAATTGATCCTGGTCAAATGCCCAAGCCGGATACTTGGGTTAACGACGACCTCTCCCGGCCGCGGCTTGACCGCATGGCACCGAAACCCAACTTCTGCCGGGATGCAGGGCAAACGCCGGGGATCGGAGGGAAGATCATGGCCACCAGGATGACGATGGAAGAGGTTACCGCGGCCATCGGCGGGCTTGACGGCTGGTCGATCGTGGACGGCCGGGAGGCCATTTCGAAGACGTTTCGATTCGCCGATTTCAACGCCGCCTTCGGTTTCATGACGCGGGCAGCCCTGATGGCGGAGCAGATGAACCACCACCCCGAATGGTTCAACGTCTGGAACCGGGTGGAGGTGACACTGGCCACCCATGACGTGGGCGGCGTCTCCGACCTCGACATCAAGCTCGCCCGGTTCATGGATGCCGCCGCCGGTTGACCGGCGACAGGCCTTCACCCTTCGGAAACGAACTGCCCGGCAAATGATGTCCCGCACGTCCTTCACCGGTGAGGGTCAGGGATGTCCTTTCAGGGTCAGCCGGCAATGCGCGACCGGCCGAAGCCGGCGGCCGACGGGACGGAACTGCCACTGGGGCCATTGGGCGGAATCCGGCTTACCGTCCGGCGGCTGATCGCCGCGGACTCGGTCGGTTACCTCTACGAGGTCGAGGACAGGGCCACCGGCGAGGCAACCCGCCTCCTGGAGATCCTGCCCTACTGGCTCGGCACCGACGACCTGCAAGAGGTCGGGGCGCAGGCCCTCCAGCGCTATCGCGGCCTGATCGGCGACCTCGACCCCGCATCCCTCCTCTATGACGCGACCGGTACCGCCCATCTGATCCCGCCGGCCGAGGCGGAGGGGGGTCCGGCCGACCTGCTGGCGGCAGCTGCCATGCCAGCGGGGGCCAGCCCCCCTGCCGCACGCCCGCCGCCCCTGGCCAACGGCGATGTCCTGGAAGCCGGGAACCGGTCGATCGCCGTCGACCGGATGATCGGCGCGGACGCCGCCGGCTACGTCTATCGCGGCTGGGACGCCAAGGCCGGGGAGGCCGTGCTGGCCGTCGAACTGCTTCCGGACGGCACGCCCACGCGCCGGCGGGAGGCGTTCGCGCAGGGCCCGGTCGGCTGGGTGCAGGGCTATATGACGGCGGTCGAGGCGTTCGTCGCGGCGGCACGGCTGCGCCAGGAAGACGTCACCTTCGGCTTTGCGTCCGACGGCCAGGCCGTCGTGATCCTGCCCGCAGACGCCGCGGTGGGCAGTCCGCGCGACCTGGGCCCCTGGCCGTTCGCCGGGGCCCCGGGCGACCCGGGCCGCGGCCGCATCGACGGTTTCGCCTTCGCCCGCGACTTCTGGGGCGACGTCGCCCGCTGGGTGGCCGGCCATGGCGGCTGGCGCATGATCCTGCCGCTCGGGCTGCTGCCATTCGCACTTGCCTGGCTGCTCACCGAGTTCTGGATGGTGGGCTTCGTCCCGCTGATCAGCTTCGCCACGGCGCAATGGCTCGCCTATCTCGACCGGGACGGCGAATGGCGGCCGCTGGTGTTCGCCATCCACCTCCTCTTCGTCGCCCAGATGGCAGCCCTCTTTGGTGAACTGGCCTGGATCGTCGTCGACCCGTGCCGGAACTTCGAAAGCGCTTTAACGCCGGCCATGTGTTGGCTGGGGACGCAGCGCGCATGGACGGCCCTGGTCGACGACGGCCTGAGCCGGCCGAGCTGGTCCCTGATGCTGGGGCCGCTCTTCGTTCTGCCGGGCCCCCTCCTCGTCGCCCTCCTCAAGCGGCTGATCGCGGCCAGCCTGCCGTCGGGCCGGATGCTCACCCGGCCGCTGCCGGACGGGCAGCTGTTCCGGGTCAAGCTGGCGGCCCTCGCCTTGTCCTACCCGAGCTTCCTCTGGCTGATCGCCGAGGTCGCAGATCGAGACAGTCTGATCCAGCTTGCCATCTACTCTGCCCGAAGCAGGGCCGCGGCGGAGTTTGTCTTTGTCTTCCCGATGAACCGCTTGTTCCATTTCGTGGCAGGCCCGCTTGACGTTCTGAACACAGGACTGCTCCTCAGCGGGCTGATCGCCGGCATCGTGCTGTCCTACGTCGTCACGCTGTTCTTCTGGCGCCGGCTGGACGGCTATGCCGGCGTTGCACTGTTCGCCCTCCTCTACGCCGGTGCCGGGCGTTTCCTCCTGACGCCGGAGATGATCGACGACATGATCCCCGGCCCGGGCCTCCTTCCCCTGCTGCCGGTCATGGCAGTCCTGGCCCCGCTGCCCTTCGTCGGCGGGGCGATCGTCCTGTGGTGGGGCAGGCAGGCGGCGGTATGGCTGTGGCGGCAGGCGTTCGGGCGATGGGTCTGATCGCCGTCGCCCGCACCAGGATCAGGGCGCAGGGTCAGCGCGGCGACATGCGCAACGCGCCGTCGAGGCGGATGGTCTCCCCGTTCAGGAGCGGGTTGTCGATGATCGCCATCGCCATCTTGGCGTATTCCTCCGGCCGACCCAGGCGCTTCGGGAACAGGGTCGAGGCGACGAGGCTGTCATAGGCGGTCTGGGGCAGCCCGCCGAACAGCGGCGTGTCGATCAGCCCCGGGGCGATCGTGCATACGCGGATGCCGAACTGGGCGAGTTCGCGCGCGATCGGCAGCGTCATGCCGATGATGCCGGCCTTCGCCGCCGAGTAGGAGGCCTGGCCGATCTGGCCCTCATAGGCGGCGATGGAGGCGGTGTTGATCACGACGCCGCGCTCGCCGTCGTCGTTGACCGGGTCCAGCTTCGCCATCTCATAGGCGGTCAGGCGCAACAGGTTGAAGCTGCCGATCAGGTTGACGTCGACGACGAACTTGAAATTCTCCAGCGGCATCGGGCCGTCCTTGCCGGCGACCCGGCCGCCGCGGCCCAGCCCGGCGCAGTTGATGGTGATGCGGGTCGGCCCGTGCGCGTCCGCCGCGGCCTTGACCGCGGCTTCCGCCTCCTCCTCCGAGCGGACATCGGCCTTGACCGCGATGCCGCCGATCTCCGCCGCGACCTTTTCCGCAGCCTCCAGATTGATGTCGAGGACCGTCACCTTCGCCCCCGCCCGGGTCAAAGCGCGTGCCGCTTCCGCCCCGAGGCCGGAGCCGCCGCCGGTGATCAAGGCACCCAATCCGCTGACATCCATGTCGTCGTTCCCTTCCCCAGCCCATGACAACGCTTGTGGCCGGTCATGTCCGACCGACCGGGTCTTGAGGCCGGGCTCTTAGCAGAGGCGGCAGCCCTCTGGCGAGCATCGTCGGCAAACGGTAGAAGGGTCCGCGCATCGAGGGGCGGAGGGGAACCCCGTGGCAACCCGGCAGCCGGTCGACGTTCCGACCGTGGACCCCGACCTCCTGGAACGGGTCCGCGCCACGCTTCTGTCCGACGATCCGGTCGTGATGCCGGACCGGCTGCGCGCCCAGTTGCAGGAAGCGGGCTATGTGCCGGAAACCGCGGTCGGCCCGATGGTGCTGCGCCTGCGCGCGCTCGAACGCATGCTGAAGCATCCGGCGCTGACCCATTGGCAGGACGCGGTCGACGGCAGGCCGGACGCGACCCGGCCCCGGCTGAAGGTGATGGACATCGCAGCGCTGTCGCCCATCCATCTGGAGGACGGCCAGCCGACCTTCGACGCGCCGAACTTCGTGCTCTCCCTCCGGCCCGGCCGCAACCGTTCCTACATCCTTCACCACCACCGGACACCGCAGCGATGAGCATCCTCCGGTGCCGTGTTGTGCGATATCGATTCTTCGACTATTGTTGAAATATGAAAACAAGAGACGCTGCCGGGGCGCTCGCCGCCCTTGCCCACGAACACCGGTTGACCGCCTTCCGCCTTCTCGTGGCGGCGGGTCCGGAGGGCATGGCCGCCGGCGTGCTGGCCGACGCGCTGGGGGTCGCCCCCTCCAGCCTCAGCTTTCACCTGAAGGAGCTGGAGGCGGCCGGCCTCGTCGCCAGCCGGCGCCAGGGCCGCAACATCCTCTACACGCCCGGCTTCCCGGCGATGCGGGCACTTCTCGGATACCTGACCCACGACTGCTGCGGCGGGCGGCCGGAGCTTTGCGGCGACCTGATCCGCCCGCCCTCGAAAGGAGCCCGACCGATGCCCGACCCGACACCTGACCGCCGCTTCAACATCCTCTATCTGTGCACCGGCAATTCGGCCCGCAGCGTGCTCGCGGAGGTCCTGACCAACGCCCGCCACGGCGACCGTTTCCGCGCGCTCAGCGCCGGGTCGCATCCGAAGGGGGCGGTCCACCCGATGACGCTCAAGGTGCTGGAGGAGGCGGGCTACGCCACCGACGGCCTGTCGTCGAAGAGCTGGGACGTGTTCGCCGAGGCCGGCGCGCCCGACATGGACTTCATCGTCACCGTCTGCGATGCCGCGGCGGGCGAGGCCTGCCCGTTGTGGCCGGGCAAGCCGACGACGACCCACTGGGGCTTTCCCGACCCGGCCGCGGCCACCGGCAGCGAGGCAGAGGTGGCGCAGGTCTTTCGCGAGGTCATGGCCCATGTCGCGTTCCGGGTCGATCTGTTCGCGCGCCAGGACATCCCCTCCCTCGACGCCAAGAGCCTGAAGGCGGAGATGGACCGGATCGGCATGGTCGGGGCGCCGGCATGACCGACACCACCCAGGACAGCCCCGGCGGCATCGGCTTCTTCGAGAAATGGCTGTCCGCCTGGGTGGCGCTGGCGATCGCGGCCGGCGTCCTCATGGGCAATGTCGCAGCCCCGCTGTTCGAGGCGATCGCCGCCCTCGAGATCGCCCGGGTCAACCTCGTCGTCGCCGTCCTGATCTGGGCGATGGTCTATCCGATGATGGTGAATGTCGACTTCGCCAGCCTCTCCCATATCGGGGAGCGGCCGAAGGGCCTCGTCATCACCATCGTCGTCAATTGGCTGATCAAGCCGTTCACCATGGCGATCCTGGGCATCGGCTTCTTCCGCTATCTGTTCGCCGGGCTGATCCCGCCGGCGGATGCCGACGGCTACATCGCCGGACTGATCCTCCTGGGTGCTGCCCCCTGCACCGCCATGGTCTTCGTCTGGTCCCAGCTGATAAGGGGCGATGCCACCTACACGCTGGTGCAGGTGTCGGTGAACGACGCGATCATGGTGGTGGCCTTCGCCCCGATCGTCGCCCTCCTCCTCGGCGTCACCGACATCGCGGTGCCGTGGGAAACGCTGCTGATCTCGGTCGGCCTCTATGTCGTCATCCCGCTTGCCGCCGGTGTTCTGACCCGGCGTGCGCTGTCGACGGGGGCGGGTGACGGCGACGCGGCGGTCCACCGTTTCACCGATGCATTGAAACCGGCCTCGGTGATCGGCCTCCTGGCGACGGTCGTGCTGCTGTTCGGCTTTCAGGGGCGGGTGATCCTCGACCAGCCGCTCCTGATCGCCCTGATCGCGATCCCGCTCCTGATCCAGAGCTACGGCATCTTCGCCATCGCCTATGCCGCGGCCTGGGCGTGGCGGGTGCCGTTTTCGGTCGCCGCTCCCTGTGCGCTGATCGGCACGTCCAACTTCTTCGAACTCGCGGTTGCGGTCGCGATCAGCCTGTTCGGGCTCAATTCCGGGGCCGCGCTGGCGACCGTCGTCGGGGTCCTGGTCGAGGTGCCGGTGATGCTGTCACTGGTCGCCTTCGCCAACCGGACCCGGGGCTGGTTCGCGGAGGAGACGGGGGCGGCGGCCCGGGTCGGTCTGACCGAGGCCGGTTGACATATCGAGAAAACTAGTTTTATGGTTGGGTCATGATGACGAAGACCCGACCAAAGGCGGCGGAGGCCGCATCGACGGATGATGCCGACGACGTCGCCGCCCGACGGCTGGCAGCCCTGGGCAACCCGGTCCGGCTCAAGGTCCTGCGCCTTTTGGTGCAGGCCGGGCCGGACGGGCTGATCGTGGGCGACATCCAGGCCTATCTCGGCATTCCGGCCTCGACCCTCGCCCATCACCTGACCGCACTCGCCCGGGCCGGGCTGATCGACCAGGCGAGGCGCGGGCGGGAGACGGTGTCGACCGCCGCGTTCGAGACCGTGCGTGACCTCGCCGACTTTCTGGTTTCCCACTGCTGTGCCGGCCTTCCGGCGCGCTCCACTTCCTGACCCTTGATCGGAGCCCCCAAGATGTCCGCTCCCCCGATCGGCGGCCTGCCGCACCCGACCGACACGGCACAGCCAGCGACCGCCCGTTGGACGCTGCCGGCGATCCGGCTCGACCGGGTGATCGTCGCACTCGGCCTCCTCTTCCTGGCACTCGGCGTCGCCGTGCCGGGCCAGGCCGTCGACAGCGCCTGGTTCACCGTCGGCGCCCTGATCCACATTGCCCCCTATCTGGCGCTGTCGATCGCGGTCGCCGCCTTTGCCAAGGCATCCGGGGCCGACAACCTGATCGCGACGGCCTTCCACGGCCAGACGGCCCCGATGATCGTGATCGCGGCCCTGATGGGGGCGCTGTCGCCGTTCTGCTCCTGCGGTGTCATCCCGCTGATCGCGGCACTCTTGTCCATGGGCGTCCCGCTGTCGGCGGTCATGGCGTTCTGGCTCGCCTCGCCGCTGATGGACCCGTCCATGTTCATCCTGACGGCCGGGGCGATGGGCCTGGAATTCGCGATCGCCAAGACCGCCGCGGCGATCTCCATCGGCATGCTGGGCGGGTTCGGCGTCTATGCGCTGCAGGGTGCCAGGCTGATGTCCGAACCGCTGCGCGAGGGCGTCGGCAACGGCGGCTGCGGCGGGTCGAAGGTCCGCAACCCGAAGCCGGTTGCCTGGCAATTCTGGCACGAGGGGGAGCGCAACAAGGCGTTCCTGACCAACGCCGGTCAGAACACCCTGTTCCTCGGCAAATGGCTGGCGCTGGCCTTCGCGCTGGAGAGCCTGATGATCGCCTGGATCCCGGCCGAGACCGTGGTCTCCGCGATCGGCAACAGCGGCCCGCTGCCGCTTCTGGCGGCCGTCGCCCTCGGCGTGCCGGCCTACCTCAACGGCTATGCGGCCCTGCCGCTGGTTGCCGGCCTCGCCGACCAGGGCATGGCGCCGGGGGTCGGCATGGCCTTCCTGCTGGCCGGCGGCGTCTCCAGCATCCCGGCGGCGATGGCGGTCTGGGCGCTCGCCCGCCCGCCGGTGTTCGCGGCATATCTCGGCTTCGCCTTCCTGGGGGCTTTCCTCGCGGGTGCCGCCTACGGCCTTGTCGGCTGAAGGGGCCCCCGCACCGGCCCGGGCGGGAGAACACGCCCCGCTTCTGATCCTCGCCCTCGGGCTGGCGCAGATCACGTCCTGGGGAGCGCTCTACTACGCCTTCCCGCTGTTCCTGGAGCCGATGGCGGCGGAACTGGGCTGGTCGCGTACCCAGATGAACGCCGCACTGTCGGTCGGGTTGCTGGCTGCGGCCGGGGCGGCCTACCCGGTCGGTGCCCTGATCGACCGGGAAGGCGGCCGGCGCGTGATGGTGCTGGGCACGATCCTCGGCATCGCCATGCTCGTCGCATGGTCGCAGGTGACCAGCCTGCTTCTCTTCAACCTGATCTGGATCGGGATCGGCATCGCCCATGCGGCGATCCTCTACGAACCGGTATTCGCCACGGTGACCCGGCTCTACCCGGCGACCTTCAGGCAGAAGATCGCGTCGATCACGCTGATCGCCGGCTTCGCCAGCACCGTCTCCGTCCCGCTCACCCTCGTCTTCATCGAGACCCTGGGCTGGCGCGGCGCCCTCCTCGCCCTCGCCGGCCTGATGCTCGCCGTCAGCCTGCCGGTGCCGTGGGTCGGGCTGGCCCGGGAACTGCCCGCCACGCGCAGGGAAACCGCAACGGCGGACGACAGCGGTGGTCACGTCCGCCGGGCGGTCGGCTCACCCGTGTTCTGGCTCTTGGCGCTGTCCTTCACCGCCCATGCCGCTTTCTTCTCGGCGTTGCTGTTCCACCTGGTGCCGTTGATCCAGGACCGGGGGCTGAGTGCGGCGACAGCCGTCGGTGTGGTGACGGTGATCGGCCCCTCCCAGGTCGCGGGGCGCATTCTCCTGCTCGCCGGCCAGCGCCGCATCTCGCCGCTGGCGATCGGGCGGGCGATCGTCGTCGTCCTGCCGCTGTCGATCGCCGTTCTCGCCGTCGCCGGGACCAGCTGGACGGGTCTGGCCCTGGCCGCCGCCAGCTACGGGGCGTCGAACGGCATGATCACCATCGTCAAGGGCACAGCCGTCCCCGATCTCATCGGGCGCGAAGCCTATGGCGCCCTGAACGGCCTGATCGCCGCCCCCGGCACGCTTGCGCGCGCCGCCGCCCCGGTGGCCGCCAGCTGGCTGTGGGCGGCCGGTGGCGGCTACGGTCCGGTGTTGTGGGCGCTGATGGCCCTCGGCGTGATCTGTGCCGCCGGCTACTGGGCGGCGACGCTGACCGCCCCTCGTTGAGCCGGGCAATCGGCGGTTGGCGGTTCAAGCGTCCCTGCCTTCAGGTTAGTCTGATTGGCTGAGGTTACGCAGGCGGGAGCTCCGGCATGGCAGTCAAGGTAACATTGTCGGACGAAGCGGAAGCGCAGATCAACCAAGCCATAGAGACAGGAAGGTTCGAGGACGCGACGGCCGTGGTCGAAGCCGCAATCCATGCGTTCTGCTCCGGCGAGCCGGACACGCCCGGCTATGCCGTTGCCTTCGGCGATGCCATCGCCGCTTTCGAGAGCGATGGCGACGACCAGCGACCCGGCGTTCTCGACTTCCTGGCGAATGTCGAGCACGCCCATCGATGAGCAGTGAAGACGACCAGGACACGCCTGCCGTCTTCGAGCCCTATTCGACCGCAACGTTCCGCCGGAACTAAGAGGCTGAGCGCGCTTACTCGCGATCGAGCTTCGGTGACCGCCATGCAGCCCGATACTTTGCGCGTGTCATCGCCAAGATCGGCAGCCTGGCGCTCTCAAGGCCGGACCGGCCGCGCGGACCGGACGGGCGCTACCGGATCGCCAACTCGGTCCAGGGCATCCACATCCTCTATCACGTCGACATGGATGCGCGGGTGGTAACGCTGGTGGACATCGCCGGACCGAACCGGTTCCACCGTCTGCACCGGCAGGCGGAAGTCGGCAAGCCGGCCCCTCGCGCGGTCCGAGCAGTTGCCCTGACGTTTGACGACGACCCGACGAAGGCTGAATGAAGTTCAAGGGTCACGCGGCGGCGGCGCTTTCCGCCATCAGCACGTGGGCGACGGCGTTGACGATGGCGCCGATGCGCAGGCCGGCCTGGATCTGTTCAGACGTCATGCCGGCCTTGCGCAGTTCCGCCTCATGCGCGTCGAGACACATGCCGCAGCCGTTCACAGCCGACACCGCGAGCGAGAAGAGCTCGAAGTCGGCCTTGTCGATCCCCGGCTTGGCGATCGCGGTCATCCGCAGCTTGGCCGGCAGCGTGCCGTAGACATCGTTCGAGATCAGGTGGATCGAGCGGTAGTAGACGTTGTTCATGCCCATGATCGCCGCGGCGGTCTTGGCAGCGGTGAGCGCCTCCGCACTCAGCTTGTCGGTCGCCTCACCAACGGCGGACCGGATCACCAGCGGCTGGCCGACGGCATAGGCGCAAGCGACCAGGGCGCCGTATTTCTGCTGATCGGTCAGCACCGTCTCGTTCAGGATCGAGCCGACATTGAGCTTCAGATCCTTGGCGTAGTCCGGCAGGGCGGCCTTCAAGTCGTCGATGGTCATCGGTCCGGTCCGGTCATGTTGGATGATGTCGTAAGACGTTGACATGCTGGGGCGGGGCCGGTCCGACGGACCAGCCCCGGGATCATGCCTATTCGGCGGCGAGGCTGATGGTGTCGCCACCGACCGCGCGGTTGCACGGGCACAGCTCGTCCGTCTGAAGGGCGTCGAGCACGCGCAGGGTGTCCTGCGGGTTCCGACCGACGTTCAGGTTGGTGACATAGACGTGCTGGATGACGTTGTGCGGGTCGACCACGAAGGTCGCCCGGTAGGCGACCCCCTCTTCCGGGTTGCGCACGCCCAGGCCGTCGGTCAGCTGGCCGGCGGTGTCCGCGAACTGCCAGATGCCGAGATTGTGCAGGTCAGGGTGGTCGCGGCGCCAAGCGAGCTTGACGAACTCGTTGTCGGTCGAGCCGCCGAGCACGACGGCATCACGGTCCTCGAACTCGCCGTTCAGGCGGGCGAACTCGGCGATTTCGGTCGGGCAGACGAAGGTGAAGTCCTTCGGATAGAAGAAGATGATCTTCCACTTGCCGTGAAAGCTGTCCTGGGTCACGGGCTCGAACGCGCTTTCGCCGTTCTCCTCGTGCTTCATGAACTTCGGCTTGACACCGGTGACGGTGAACGCCGGCAGCTTGTCGCCAATACCGAGCATCTGGGTCTCCCTCGCGGAACCGGGTGATGGACGCTTTCCACCGATCGGGCCGAACCGGACAGCCTCCCCCGCGTCCGACCCTCGCCGCAGACATGGCGTGCAATCCCCCGCGCGGGAAATTGATATTTCGCAGCCGCAGCATAGAATGGGTCTATGGCTCGTCCGACGCTGCGCCAGCTTCGCTTCCTCGTCGCCCTCGCAGACAGCGGGTCGTTCAGCCGTGCGGCAGAGGCCGCCCATGTGAGCCAGCCGACATTGTCGTCTGGAATCAAGGAATTGGAGAGCCTGCTGGGGGTCGCTCTGGCCGAACGCGGGGCGCGCGGGGCGATCCTCACTCATGCCGGGCGCGCCGCCGCGACGCGTGCGCGCGCCATCCTGGGGGACGTGGAGCAACTTGTCGCAACTGCGAAGGAGGCCGCCCGCCCCTTCGCCGGTCGCTTCCATCTGGGGGCGATCCCGACCATCGCCCCGTTCGTCCTGACGCCGCTCCTGTCGGCCCTGAAACCGGCCCATCCCGACCTGAAGCCCTATCTCAAGGAGGACCAGACGGCGCGCCTGATCGACGGCTTGCGCCAGCGCACGCTGGACGCCGCGGTGATCGCCCTGCCCTGGGAAGCGTCCGGGATCGAAACCCTGTCGGTCGCCGACGACGAATTCCTGCTGGTGGCCCCGTCGACGCATCCGCTGGCCGCGGTGGATCGCCTGACCCCTCATGACCTTGCCGGGCACGAACTGCTGCTGCTGGAGGACGGCCACTGCCTGCGCGACCATGCCATCGCCGCCTGCGCGGCCGGCACCGGCCGAACCGCCGAGGTCGCGGCCACCTCCCTCGCGACGCTGGTCAACATGGCCGCGGGTGGCCTCGGCGTCACGCTGGTGCCCCGCCTGGCGCTCGACAACGGGCTGGCGATCGCCCCCAGCCTCAGCGCCCGGCGGTTCACGCCGCCGGTGTTCGGTCGGTCGATCGGGGTCGCCTGGCTCGCCGGGTCGAGCCGCGAACCGGAAGCGCAACTGGTCGCCCGTGCGCTAGCGCAAATCGGACGCGGACTTCATCAGTCCGCGACGACGATTTCCGCGTCAGTTCAATAGGTTGAGCGTTTTCCAGCGATGTGGACCCACATCGCGGTTCGGAACGTGCGCCAACCAACTAAATCTGAGCATTTTTCGAACGACGATGCACTAGGCCGTGTGGACGAATTGAACCAAGATGAAACCGATGGCGAGCGCGGTGA
>CAYNIS010000009.1:0-25373 GCA_964397055.1 uncultured Rhodospirillaceae bacterium
GCGGCGACCCGCGCCCTGGAGATCGACGGACGGCTGGCGATCAGCCTGGACCGCAGCCTGACCCTGACCCGCGGTACCGCCGATCTTTCGATCGGGGCCGGATCGTTTCGCGCGCCGGGACTGTTCGACGACACCGTGGAGGTCGGCGCCCTGGTGCTGGAGGGTCGGTTCGACCGCGCCTCCGGCGGCGGGGAGGCGAAGCTTGATGTCGATCTCGTGGGTCCCACGGTGGCCGCGCGCGCGACCGTGCTCGACACCGCGGACGGCTACGTCGTGGAGGCGGAAGCGCGGGTCGACGACCTGCCGATCGACGACCTGCCCCGCTACTGGCCGGCGCGTGGCATCAAGGAGAACACGCGCTCCTGGATCGCCGGGCATATCGCCGACGGTGTGATCCCGCGCGCCCATTTCTCCGCAGCCCTGACGCAGCCGCATGACCTGACCCGGGAGCCGATCGTCCACAACCTCGACGGTTCGATGGATTACGAGGGCCTCACGGTCACCTACATCACCGGGCTGCCACCTGCCCGCGGGGTCAACGGTGCGACCGATTTCGGCCTGCGCGACATCACCTTCTTCGTCGAGGGCGGGGCGACCGTCGCCGATCTGGAAGTCGGGGCCGTGGACGTCTTCCTGACCGAACTCGGCATCATCGGTCGTGAGCAACTCTCGCTCGCCGTGCCGCTCAGCGGCAAGCTGCCGTCGGCTCTGGCGATCCTCGACCAGGAACCGCTCGGCTATCCTTCCCAGCTCGGCATCGACCCGGCGCAGACGGCGGGCGACGCCGAAGCGGTGCTGGAGGTGAGCTTCCCGCTCCTGGCCGACCTCAAGTTCGACCAGATCGCCATCCGTGGCGTGACCACGATCACCGACGTCGTCATCCGCGACGCGGTGGCCGGCCGGGACCTGACCGGCGCCGAAGCCGACCTCACGGTCACGGTCGAGGGCATGGAAGTGACCGGCAACGGCGTCCTGGACGGCATTCCGATCACCTTCGACTGGCGCGAGGAGTTCTCGTCACGGCAGATGGAGCGCAGCCGGATCGTGGCAGAGGGCCGGGTCGACGATGCCGCCCTCGGTCGTCTCGGCCTCGACTTCCGTCCCTACATGTACGGCCCGATCGACGGCCAGGTCACCTATGTCTCCCTGCGCGACGGCACGGCGCGGATGGACATCGATGCCGATCTTCGCCCGGCCACCCTGGAATCGCAGGAACTGGGTTTCGCCAAGCCGCCGCAAGCGCCGGGGCGGGCAACCTTCGCGCTGGAGCTGGAGGACGGCGTGTTTCGGCGTCTCGTCGACCTCGACCTGACCGCGACCCGGCCGGGGCGCGCCGGGCCCGCGGTCGACCTCCGCGCGCGCGGCAGCGGCGATTTCAATGCGGCCGGCGACGATCTCGCCCGCATCCGTGTTCCGTCGCTGGTGTGGCGCGGCAACCGGCTGGCGATCGATGCGGAGCGTCGCGATGACGGCGGCTACGACATGGCCGTCACCGGATCCGTGATCGATCTGAAGCCGCTTCTCGGCCATTTCGACCCGGATGCGCCGGATCTGCCGGTTTTCGAGCTCGCCGATCAGCCGCCGCTGCCGATGGACATCGTCCTGGACGTGTCCCGCGCGATCGTCTCCGACGCCGGCACGATCGGCGACCTGACCGGCATTCTGCGCCAGGACGAGAAGGGTTGGCGGCAGATCTTCGTCGATGCCGCGATCGGCACCGGCACCGGCCGGTTGCGGGTGCGACGCGACGGCGCTGACCATTCGCTGGCCGTGCGCGTCGATGACGCCGGGGCCGCCCTGTCCGCCTTCGACCTGATCCACAGCGTCACCGGCGGGACCATGCGCCTGGATGCGCGGGTCCAGCGCTTCGAGCCGGACCTCGCCACCAGCGGCCATTTCGAGGTCGCTGACATCAACCTCGGCGATGCCCCCGTCGTCGCCAAGGTCGTCAACGCGATGTCGCTGGTCGGCCTGGTCGAGCTGTTCTCGACACGTGGCCTCAACCTCGAACGGGTCGGCGCCGACTACACCCAGGACAGCGACCGCTACCAGCTGGCCAATGGCCGGGCGGTCGGGCCGGGGATCGGCTTCACGTTCGAGGGCGGGATCGACGCCGCCGAACGTCTCTACGACGTCGAGGGGCTGGTCGTGCCGGCCTATTTCGTGAACCAGGTGGTCGGGGGCATCCCGGTTCTGGGCGATCTCTTGACCGGCGGCGATGGCGAGGGGTTGTTCGCCGCGCGCTACACCGTCACCGGCGGCTTCGACGAGCCCGATGTCGGCATCAACCCGCTCTCCGCCCTGGCGCCCGGTTTCCTGCGCGGGGTCTTCTTTGGTGGCGGTCGCGACGATGACGACGACCCGGACTTTGAAAACCTCGACGACATCCTCGACGACGACCGCCTCTATTCGGGCAACTAACTGACCGACGTCGCCGCCAGCCTGTTGTCCCAGACCGGGTGCCTCGGACCGGGTGCCTCGGACCGGGTGCCTCGGACCGGGTGCCTCAGACCGGGCGCACCAGCGCGTGGCGCTTCTTGCCAGCGGAAAGCTTGATGACGCCCTCCGGCCCGACATCCGCGGCACTCGCCCGGGCCATCTCGTCGGTGATCGCGACGTCGTTCAGTTTGGCGCCGCCCTGCTTGATCAGCCGCCGGACCTCGCCCTTGCTGCCGGCGAGCCCGGCGTCGACGAACAGCTGGGCGACGTCGATGCCGCCGGCGAGGGTGGCTTCCGCCATCTCGACCGTCGGCAGGCCGGCCGATGCCGCGCCCGCTTCGAAGGTCTGCTCGGCCGTGCGGGCGGCCTCCTCCGCCGCCGGCCGTCCGTGCGCCAGCGCCGTGGTCTCGTTCGCCAGGCGCTTCTTCGCCTCGTTGATCTCCGCCCCGCCGAGCGCTTCGAGCCGGGCGATCTCGTCCAGCGGCAGGTCGGTGAAGAGCTTCAGGAAGCGGCCGACATCCGCATCCTCGGTGTTGCGCCAGTACTGCCAGTAGTCATAGGCGCTCAAGCGGTCGGCATTGAGCCAGACCGCGCCGGCCGCGGTCTTGCCCATCTTCGCCCCTGACGACGTGGTCAGGAGCGGGGCGGTCAGGCCGTAGACCTGCTTGCCGACGATGCGCCGGGTCAGTTCGATGCCGTTGACGATATTGCCCCACTGGTCCGACCCCCCCATCTGCAGTTGGCAGTCGTGGCGGCGGGCGAGTTCCATGAAGTCGTAGGCTTGCAGGATCATGTAGTTGAATTCGAGGAAGGTGAGCGGCTGTTCGCGTTCCAGGCGCAGCTTCACGCTGTCGAAGCTGAGCATGCGGTTGATGGTGAACTGGCTGCCGATGTCCCTGAGGAAGGGGATGTACATCAGGGGATCCAGCCAGTCCGCGTTGTTGACCATGAGTGCCGGGCTGTCCCCGCCGAAGTCGAGGTAGCGGTCGAAGGTCCGCCGGATCGAGGCGAGGTTGGCGTCGATATCGGCCTCGGTCAGCAGCCGGCGGGACTCGTCCTTGCCCGACGGGTCGCCGACCTTGGTGGTTCCGCCGCCCATCAGCGCGATCGGCCGGTGACCGGTCTTCTGGAACCAGCGCAGCATCATGATCGGCAGAAGATGGCCGACATGGAGGCTGTCGGCGGTGGCATCGAAGCCGATATAGGCGGTCACCGGCTCCTTCGCGGCGAGCGCGTCGAGGGCCTCCGCGTCGGTCACCTGATGAATGAACCCGCGGGTGGACAGGGTGTTGAGGAGCTCGGATTTGAAGGCGATCATGGCGCTGTCGGTCGGACTGTCGTGCAGAGGGAACTTCAAGGACGCCAAGCGGGTACCACACCGCAGGCGCGTGGAACAGGGGAGCCGGCGATGACCGCCGAGAGCGAGACCGGAGAGATGAAGACGGCGATCGGCCTGATGAGCGGCACGTCGATGGACGGCATTGATGCCGCGCTGATCCGGACGGACGGCCGATTGCGCGTGGAAACCGGCGCCTGGCTGACGCGTCCCTATGAGCCTGCTTTCCGGGATCGGTTGCGCGCCGTCCTGGGCCAGCGCGGCGACGTTGCGGGCCTCGGCCGTGACCTGACCGACCAGCATGCCGATGCCGTGCGCGCCTTGATCGAAGCGGTCGGGATCGCCCCGGCCGAGGTCGATGTCATCGGCTTCCACGGTCAGACGATCCTGCACATGCCGGAACAGCGTCTGACCGTGCAGATCGGTGATGGCCAGCGCCTCGCCGACATGACAGGCATTGCCGTGGTCAACGACTTCCGCGCCGCCGATGTCCTGGCGGGCGGACAGGGAGCCCCCTTCGCGCCGCTCTACCATGCGGCCCTCGCCGGCGGGGTCGAAAAGCCGGTGGCGGTCCTGAACCTCGGCGGCGTCGGCAACGTCACCTGGATCGGACGGGATGGCCAGATCCTCGCCTTCGACACCGGGCCGGGCAATGCCCTGATCGACGACTGGATCCTGGAACGCACCGGCAATCCGGTCGACCTCGACGGCCAGATCGCCGCGGTCGGTCAGGTCCACGAACCGCTGCTGGCGCTCCTCATGGACCAGCCCTATTTCGCGCGCACGCCGCCGAAGTCGCTGGATCGTGGTGCCTTCGGCCGCAGCCAGATCGCGACCCTGTCGACCTCCGACGGTGCGGCAACGCTCGTGGCCTTCACCGCCCGGTCCGTGGCCCGGGCGCTGGACCACCTGCCGGAAGCGCCGATCCGCTGGCTGGTGACCGGCGGCGGCCGGCGCAACCCGACCCTGATGGCCGCCTTGCGCCGCGAGGTCGGTGCCGCGGTCGAGGCGGTGGAGGAGGTTGGTTGGCAGGGCGACAGCCTGGAGGCCCAGGCCTTCGCCTATCTGGCCGTCAGGTCGCAGGCGGGCCTGCCGCTCAGCTTGCCGACCACCACCGGGGTCCCGGAGCCGATGCCCGGCGGCCGCTTCTGGCAGCCCAAGGCCGCCTGATCACTCCGATCCCGGGGCGGGCGGCCATGCCTCCAGGCCCCAGTCCTCGGGTGTGCCGGTCGGCTGCACGGTCGCGATCACCGGCAGATGGTCGCTGCCGACCGGATCACCGACGCCCGCCGCGACCGGCGCCAGGTGATCGCTGACCAGGATGTCGTTGAGCGGCAGCCGGGCGACCCAGGGCAGGTCGGCCGGCCAGGTCGGCATCAGCCCGCCGGCACAGGCGACGCTGTCGAGCCCGGTGTCGCGCAGAAGCACCGAGTAACGCCCGGCATAGGGCGTGGTGTTGAGATCGCCCATCACGACCGTCGGGCCGATCTCCTCCGGCTGCGGTTCACCCTCCGCGGGGGGCTCCGCCAGCGGATCGGGCGCACCGACCCAGTCGCTGATCGCCTGGAAATAGGTGCCCTGGTCGCCATGGAGCGTGGCGTTCAGCGGCGGGGCCGGATGGGCGACGGCGACGCGAAGCTGGGCCCCGCCCCAGTCGACGGTGAACAATCCGAGATAGGGGGCGAGACCGGCCCGGTCGTCCGGCTGGGCCAGAACCTCCCCGGTGATCGGCAGCTTGGAGATGAGTGCCAGGCCGAACGCGTCGTCCCGGCCATAGGTCGCCCGTTCCGGCCAGGTGTCGGCCAGCCTTGTGAGCTGGGAAACATCCGCCTCGCTCACTTCCAGAAGGGCGACCAGATCGGGGTCGGCCTCGCGGATGGCACGCGCGATCGGGTCGAAATCGCTGTTCGCATAGTGCTTATTGAGGACCATCAGCTTCAGGAACGGCGCATCCGCGGCGGGAACCGGGCAGCCGACCGGGGCGGCGACGACCAGGGTGGTCGAGCCATGGACCAGGGTCGCCAGGGTCGGCCCCAGCGGCCAGCCGCGACCGTCGTTCCAATAGACGGCGAGAGTCAGGGCCAGGACGGCGAGACTGGCAAGGGTCGCCTGGAAGGTCAGGTGGGTCAGCATCTCCGACCAGTAGAAGGCCGGGGCGGGCAGGGCGACCAGCCAGGCCGCGACGGAAAGCCACCCGAGCGTCAGGAGCAGCCGCTTGAACAGGGGCGCCCGGCGTGCTGGGCTCGGGCCCCGCGTGTGCCCGCCACTGGTGATCGTCGAACTCATGCCCACTCCCGATGTGTCCGGCACCGATACCGGCGCTGGCGCCGATGCGATCAAGACTGCCGTCGTCCAGGGTTCCCCGTCGGGGATCGCCCAGGCGGCCGAACTGATCGCCCACGGCGAGGTTGTCGCCTTTCCCACCGAAACCGTCTACGGCCTCGGTGCGGATGCCGCCAATGCCGACGCGGTCGCGCGCATCTTCGCCGCGAAGGATCGCCCCCGGTTCAACCCGCTGATCGTCCATGTGGCGTCGATCGACGCGGTGAGAAGGCTCGGCCGCCTGCCTGCCATCGCCGAGGATCTGGTCGCCCGCCATTGGCCGGGACCCTTGACCCTGGTCCTGCAGCGGCAGGCCGACTGCCCGGTCGCCAACCTCGCCACCGCCGGGCTCGACACCATAGCCCTGCGCATCCCCTCCGACCCGACGGCGACAACGCTGCTGGAGGTCACGGGCCGGCCGATCGCGGCACCCAGTGCGAACCGATCCGGCGAGGTCAGCCCGACCGACGCGCGCCATGTCGTCGCCTCTCTCGGCGGGCGCATACCGCTGGTGCTGGCCGGTGGGCGCTCTCGGGTAGGCCTCGAATCAACGGTGCTCGACGTCTCCGCCGACACACCCGTTCTGCTGCGCCCCGGGGCGGTGACCCGCGCGGAGATCGAGGCCCTGATCGGCCCGATCTCGGTCGAGGCGACGGACGACGGCGGGCGCCCCCGATCGCCGGGCCTGATGCTGCGACACTATGCGCCGGCCGCCCGCCTGCGCCTCGATGCGGCCGACGCCACGGCGGGGGAGGCCCTGCTCGCCTTCGGGCCGACGCAGTTCCTCGGCAAGCACGCGCTAGCCGTCGCCAACCTGTCGGAGAGCGGCGACCTGACCGAGGCCGCGGCCAACCTGTTCGGCCACCTGCGCGCCCTCGACCGGCCCGAGCATCAGGCGATCGCGGTGATGCCGATCCCGGAGGAGGGGCTGGGGGCGGCGATCAACGACAGGCTGCGCCGGGCCGCCTCTTGAGGCTATGGTTAATACCCGGAAGACAGGGGAAGAGCGGGGAACCGATCTCATGACGGATGCGGAAGATCAGGCGCTGCTGGCGCGTCTCGAAGCGATCGTCGGGGCGGGGCAGGTGCGCCGCGACGAGGAGACGCTGGAGAAGCACCTGAAGGAAGAGCGCGGGCTCTATCGCGGCGACGCGCTCGCGATCGTGCGCCCGGGCTCGACCCAGGAGGTGGCGGAGGTGGTCAAGGCCTGCCGGGAGGCTGGCGTGCCGATCGTCCCGCAATCCGGCAACACCTCCCTTGTCGGCGGCTCGATCCCGTTCGTCGGCGACCGGGTGATCGTCCTCTCGCTCGGCCGCATGGACCGGATCCGCGATGTCGATCCGCTCAACTTCACCATTTCGGTCGATGCCGGCTGCATCCTCCAGACCATCCAGGACGTCGCCAAGCAGCATGACCGGCTGTTTCCGCTGTCGCTGGGGGCGGAGGGCACCTGCCAGATCGGCGGCAACCTTTCCACCAACGCCGGCGGCATCCTGACCATCCGCTACGGCAACGCCCGCGACCTCGTCCTGGGGCTGGAGGTGGTGCTGCCCGACGGGCGCGTCTGGGACGGCATGCGCGGCCTGCGCAAGAACAACACCGGCTATGACCTGAAGCACCTGTTCATCGGCGGGGAGGGGACGCTCGGCATCATCACCGGCGCCGTCCTCAAGCTCTTTCCCAAGCCGAAGGAGCTGGAGACGGCGTGGATCGCGGTGCGCGATCCGGACGCCTCGATCGAGCTGTTGGCCCGATTGAGGGCCGCGTCATCCGATGCCGTGATGGCCTACGAGCTTCTGGCGCGGGTCTGTGTCGACTTCTCCGTCGCCCACATCCCAGGCTCGGTCGACGTCCTCGACCAGCCCTACGACTGGTACGTCCTGACCGACCTCGCCTCCGGCCGGGAGGGCGGGGAACTGCGCCAGACGCTTGAACAGGTCCTGGCGGACGCGCTCGAAGAGGGCCTGGTGCTGGACGCGACGATTGCGGCGAGCGAGGCCCAGCGCAAGGAGATCTGGTTCATCCGGGAGGCGATCGTCTACGCCCAGGCCCATGAGGGCGGGTCGATCAAGCACGACATCTCGGTGCCGGTCGCCTCCGTGCCCGCCTTCCTGGAACGTGCCGATGCGGCGGTGAAGGCGGCGATGCCGGGCGTGCGCCCGTGCCCGTTCGGCCACGCCGGCGACGGCAACATCCACTACAACCTGACCCAGCCGATCGGCATGGAGCGTGACCAGTTCATGGCCCGGATGAAGGACATGAACCGGGTGGTGCATGACATCGTCCTCGACCTCGACGGTTCGGTCTCCGCCGAGCACGGGATCGGCCGCATGAAGGTCGACGAGATGGCGCGGATCAAGGCGCCGGTCGAACTCGACCTGATGCGCGCTGTCAAGGCCGCCTTCGACCCCGACGGTCTGATGAACCCGGGCAAGGTCCTGCCGGCGGCGGAGTAGTCAGCCCAGTCCCGGCAGGGGTCAGCCCAGTCCCGGCAGGGGTTAGCCCAGTCCCGGCAGGGGCCGGGTCACCAGGCCCTCGTCCCGGAACCAGCGGGCGGCATCCTGGATCGATTGCACCAACGGGCGCGGCTCCAGGCCCAGCTCACGCATTGCCTTGGTGGTCGACACCGGATTGTCGGCGAGCGCCAGGCGCACGCCCTCGACCGGGGCCTGCGGCGGCCTGGAACTGATCGTGGTTGCCCACCATTCCTGGCCATAGGCGACCAGGAGGGCGATCACGCCGGGGACCGCGGTGCGCGGCATCCTGACCCCGGCCGCCTCCTCGATCGCGGCGAGATAGGCCTTGGCCCTCAATTCGTGCCCGCCCAGGACATAGCGTTCCCCGGTCCGCCCACGCTCGGCCGCCAGCAGGTGGCCGTGCGCGCAGTCGCGCACGTCGATCAGGTTGAAGCCGCAGTCGAGATACATCGGCACGCTGCCGTTCAGGAAGTCGAGCAGCATGCGAGACGGCGGGGTCAGCCGCCGGTCGCCCGGGCCGATGGGGACGGTCGGGTTGACCATGACGCAGTCGAGGCCGCCCGCGACCGCGCGCGCCACCGCCGCCTCCGCCGCGCGCTTGGAGCGGGTATAGGGGCCGGCCAGTTCGATCTCCGCCGGGTCGTCGGTTTCGTCGAGGACCTTGGACGGCGGATGATTGGCGGAGCGCAGGACGACCTCGCTGGAGCAATGGATGACGCGTTTCACGCCGGCTTCGGCCGCTGCCGCCAGCACCGCCTCGGTCCCGGCGCGGTTGATCTCGTCGAAGCTCGACTTCACCGGGACCCAGAGATGGGCAAGCGCTGCCAGGTGGAAGACATGGTCGACACCGTCCATCGCGGTCTTCAGGGCGGCGTCGTCGAGGATCGAGGCCTGATGCCAGGCGACCCCCGGGTCGACCGGGGTCTCCGCCGCGCCCGACCCGAAGAAATGACCGCGGCGGTTGTCGGCGGACAGGCCGCGCGGATCGGGCAGGGCGTCGATCACCCGCACGTCGATCCCCCGTTCGGTCAGGAGATCGACCAGATGCCGCCCGATGAAGCCGCCGCCACCGGTGACGAGGGCGGTCCTGATCTGATACGCCGTCGGCGCGCCGGACACCGCACAGGCTCCCTTCCTTGGACGGGGAAAGGGGGTCTTGATAGGGGTGTGCGGCCTTGCCCGTCCATCGGTTTCGACCGCGTCATCCGACCGGTCGTGCCGCCCGCCTTCCTCGCTGCCGCGACGAGACGCCCCTGATGTCCACGCCCGATCCAGCGCGCGCCCCGAGCCCCAGGCCGAAATCGGGGGTGGAGGCGGCGACCGAGCGCGCTCTGGCCGCCTGGGTGGGCTTCGTCACCCGCTTCCCGGCGAGCGTCAGCGCGGTCGCCGCGATGCTCGCGGTGGCCAGCCTGGTCCTGACCGCGACCTCGATCGGCATCAACACCGACACGCGCGATCTCTTGTCGGCGGAACTGCCCTATCGGCAGAACCAGATCGCCATGCGTGCCGCCTTCCCGCGGACCAGCCGCAGCCTGCTCCTGGTCGTCGACCGGCCGGGCGCCACCGTGGCCGAGGCGCGGCGCGACGCGATGACCGTGGCCGATGCGCTGGCGGAGAAGGGCGACGTGCTCGGCGATGTCTTCTACCCGGCGGCCGACCCGTTCTTCCGGCGCTATGGCATCCTCTACCTGGATATCGCGGCGTTGGAGGCGTTGTCGGTCGAACTCGCCGCCGCCCAGCCGTTTCTGGGAACGCTCTGGGCCGATCCGAACTTCCGCGGGCTCGCCGGCCTGATCAGCCTCGCCGGGCGCGCCGGTGAGGATCAGGAGGAAGCGGGGCTCGAGACCTTCGCGGCGATCATCGGTGCCATGGCCGATGTCACCGACCAGCGGCTGGGCGACGCCTCGGGGCGGCTCGACTGGCAGGCCTGGCTCGGCGGCGGTGGCCCGACCCGCGACGGGCCGGAGTTGATCCTGATCGACCCGCCTCTCGACGACCGGCAGATGCAGCCGGCACGCCAGCTGATCGCGTCGATCCGTGCGACCGTCGACGATCTGAGAGCCGCGAGGGCAATCGCGCCAGAGACCCGGGCGCGCCTGACCGGGGACATCGCCCTCAGCCATGAGGAACTGGGCTCGGTTCAGACCGGTCTCGGTTGGGCCGGCCTGGTGACCGTGATTGCCGTCGGACTGATGCTCGGCTGGTGCTTCCGCTCCGGCCGGCTGGTCGGCGCGACATTGGCCACGCTGTTCATCGGCTTCGGCTGGACCGCCGGCTTCACGACCGTGGTCGTGGGCGAACTCAACCTCATCTCCGTCGCCTTCGCCGTCCTGTTCGTCGGCCTTTCGGTCGATTTCGGTATCCACTTCGCCCTGCGCTATCGCGAGGCGCGCGCGCGCGGGCTCGACCATCCAGCCTCGGCCGCGGATGCCGCCGGCGGGGTCGGGGCCGCCCTCACCCTGACCGCGGTCGCGGCCGGGATCGGCTTCCTGTCCTTCTGGCCGACCGACTATCGGGGGCTTGCCGAACTCGGGCTGATCTCCGCCGCCGGCATGGTGTTCGCCCTCATCGCCAATCTGACCGTCCTGCCGGCCCTTTTGACCTTGATGCCGCCGCATGTCGCGTCCGGCCGCGTCGAGGGCACCGCGCCGACGGTCGCCCTGTTCGAGCGCAACCGCCTGACGGTGCTGATCGGGGCGGCGCTGGTGGCGGCCATCGCCGGGGCCCACGTGCCGCTCGCCCGCTTCGATGTCGACCCGATGAACCTGCGCGATCCGGGGACCGAATCCGTGTCGACCCTGCATGACCTGCTCGCGACCGGAACCGTCGACATCTACTCCGCGTCGATCATCGCCGACGATCTGGACGCCGCCGCCGAAATCGCCCGACGCCTTAAAGCCCTGCCGGAAACCGGCGATGTCCGCATGGTGACCGACTACGTCCCGCGCGATCAGGACGACAAGCTTTTCATCCTGGAGGACTTGGCCTTCCTCGTGCTGCCGTCGATCTCCGGCGACCCGGGCGGGCCGATCGTCGAGGCGGGGACCCGGCGGGCGGCGGTCTCAGACCTTGTCGCAGCCCTGGAAGCGATCGCCGCCAATGAGGCGCTGGCGGTGCTGAAGGCGCCGTCCGAGCGGCTGGTCGCAGCCCTGGAGTCGGCACAGGCGCGCGATGACGACTTCCTCGCCGCCCTGGAGACCGCGATCGTCGGCGACCTGCCCCAGGTGCTCGGACAGCTCAAGGCCTCGCTGGAGGTGGCGGAGCCGGCGACCCTCGCCGACCTCCCGGCTCCCTTGCGCGAGCGTGACCTTGCCGGTGATGGCCGCGCCCGGGTGACGGCATACCCGGCTGACAGCCTCGACATGACCCGCCAGGCCGATCTTCAGCGCTTCGTCGAGGCGGTTCAGACCGCGTTCCCGGAGGCGACCGGGCCGGCCGTCGGCGTGCTGGAGGGGGGCAAGGCCGTGATCCAGGCGTTCATCGAGGCCGCGGTCCTGTCGCTGGTCCTCATCGTCGGCCTGTTGCTCCTGGTCCTGCGCCGCATCGACGACGCGCTGATCGTGCTCGCCCCGCTGACCCTGGCAGCCCTCGCCCTCGCCATGGTGTCGGTCTGGGCAGGCCTGCCCTTCAACTTCGCCAACATCATCGTGCTGCCGTTGTTGTTCGGGCTCGGGGTCGCGAGCGGCATCCACATGGTGATGCGGGCGCGCCAGGGCGATCCGGTGTTCGAGAGTTCGACCCCGCGCGCGGTGATCTTCTCGGCTCTCACCACGATCGGCTCGTTCGGCTCGATCTCCTTGTCGAGCCATCCGGGCACCGCCAGCATGGGCATCATGCTGACCCTGGCACTGGTGTTGACCCTGATCGCGACCTTCGGCGTGCTGCCGGCCCTGCTGCCGACGCCGAGCGCACGAAAGACTACTGGCTGACCATCGCTTCGACGCGGGCGTTGATCTCACGCGCGAGGCCGCCCAGCCCCTCGCTTTCCAGGAGCGAGCGGTAGTCCGCCTTGTTCTTGCTGAGCTGGCTGATCTGGCCGTTGAGCAGGATGTCGAGGATGCCCGGCCTCCCGTCGCGGATCTCGACCAGATAGAACAGCGGCACGACATCGCCGTCGTTCAGCCGAAGCTCGGTCTCGACCACCACGGTCCCGCGCGGCCCCTCGCTGGTGCCGAGGGTAACGAACCGCTGGCCGCGGTCGGCATTGAAGTTGTGGGCGTAGTTGGCGATCGACTGGCGCTGGATCGCCTCCACCACCGCTTCGCGGTCGGCGGGGCTCGCATCGCGATAGAACGGGGAGGTGATGAGGCGCGCCGTCCGTTCGATCGAGAACGAGTCCATGACAACCGGGGCGAGACGCTGGTAGCGGCCCTGGAAACCGAGCGCGGGACCCTCGCGCATGGTGTCGACGATGGTGGCATGAAGGCGTTCGACCAGGGCGGTCGCCAGAGCCTCCTTGTCCTGTGCCTGGGCGACGGCCAGCGGCACGCTTTCCGCGGAAAGCGGCCGCGGTCCGGCGAGGCCAAGCGCCATGGCACTCATCATCAACAGAACCAGATGCCGCATCGAGCGATCCTTAGGGTTGCGGACCCGAGGGTTTCGGGCGGGTTACTCGGCCGCCTCGGCAGTTGCCTTGTCAGCCTCGATCTGGGCCGCCTTCTCCTCGACCAGGCCGACCAGGTGGTCGACGATGTCCTGGTTCTGGAGGCGGTGGTGCGGCTGGCCGGCGATATAGACCTGGTGCGTGCCCTTGCCGCCGCCGGTGAAGCCGATGTCGGTCATCATCGCCTCGCCCGGGCCGTTCACGACACAGCCGATCACCGAAACGGTCATCGGCGTCGAGATGTGGGCGAGCCGCTCTTCCAGAACCTTGACCGTTTCGATGACGTCGAACTGCTGGCGGGCACAGGACGGGCAGGAGATGACGTTGACGCCGCGGTGACGCAGGCCCATCGCCTTCAGCATGTCGAAGCCGACCTTGATCTCCTCGACCGGGTCAGCCGACAGCGACACCCGGATGGTGTCGCCGATGCCGCTCCAGAGCAGCATGCCGAGCCCGATCGACGACTTGACGGTGCCGGAGCGCAGGCCCCCTGCCTCTGTGATGCCGATGTGCAAGGGGCAGTCGATCGCTTCCGCGAGTTGCTGGTAGGCGGCGACGGCCATGAACACGTCGGACGCCTTCACCGAGATCTTGAATTCGTGGAAGTCGTTGTCCTGGAGAATCTTGGCGTGGTTGAGGGCGGACTGGACCATCGCCTCCGGGCACGGCTCGCCGAACTGCTCGAGAAGCTCCTTCTCGAGCGAGCCGGCGTTGACCCCGATGCGCATGGAACAGTTGTTGTCGCGGGCCGCCTTGATGACCTCCCGCACGCGCTCTTCGGAACCGATGTTGCCCGGGTTGATGCGCAGGCACGCGGCCCCGGCCTCGGCCGCCTCGATCCCGCGCTTGTAGTGGAAATGGATGTCCGCGACGATCGGCACGGTCACTTCCGGGACGATCTTCTTCAGGGCCGCCGAGCTGTCCTCGTCCGGGATCGAGATGCGCACGATGTCGGCGCCGGCGATCTCCAGATCACGGACCTGGCGGATCGTGCCGTCGACGTCCGGGGTCGGCGTGTTGGTCATCGACTGCACGCTGATCGGCGCGTCGCCGCCGACCGGCACGTTGCCGACCATGATCTGGCGGCACTTGCGGCGTTCGATGTGTCGCCAGGGCCTGATGTGTTCCATGACCGATCCTCTCCCGAAGCGGCTCTTGCGCAGTACTTCGGGGATATATCAATCGCCGGGGTGCTGATGCCAGACCCTGGGCTGCAATCAGGCCCGGGGTGTGGCGGAAAATCGGAAAGGGGAGGGCAGGATGCGCACGATGACGCCGACGCTGTGGGCATCCTACGCCGACACCGACTATGTCGGCGGCGGCATCCGCGGTTTCGCCTTCCGCGTCGCCTTCGACGCCCCGTCGAAGACGGTCGACCGCGCCTTCACGCGCTACCGAGCGTCCCGCGGCGCCCTCATCACGGCCTACAATCCCTGGAGCCGGGCCAGTCCGGTCTTCCAGAACCGCCGTCGGGCCCTTCGGCTTTGGCGGCGGGCGGGGAGATGGCCGCGCGCCCAGGGCCTTGCCATCCCCGTCGATCCGAACTGGGAGTTGGAGCCGGGCGTCTTCATCTTCCGCATCAGCCGGCGACGGGCACTCCGGCTCGCGCGCGCCTTCGGTCAGCGCGCCATCGTCTGGATCGAGAAGCGGAAGCCCGGCCGGATCCTCATGACCCTTGCATGATCGGGTCGAGTTGGCGTTTCAGCACAAGGGCATCGACATCCGGGGTGCGGTGGCGGCGGTAGTAGCCGGCCCGGCGCCCGGCCGGCGCGAAGCCCAGTCGGGCATAGAGCGCGCGGGCGGCATCGTTGTCCTCCGCGACCTCGAGCCAGATCGCCCCGACACCCAGGCTGCGGCAGCGTTCGATCGCGTCCGACATCAGGCTCGCCCCGACACCTCGGCGGCGCTGGGTGGGGTCGACCGCGATGGTCAGCACCTCCGCCTCGGGCCCTATCGCCCGCATCAGGACGAACCCTGTGAGCCGTTCGCCCTCGATCTGGCCCAGGGCGAAGGCATGCGGGCCTTCCATCAGGTTGCTGAAGCTCGACGCCGACCAGGCGTCATCGAAGGCAGCGACGTGAAGGTCCGCCATCGCGGCGGCCGCCGTCGCGGGCAGCACGGTCGGTTCAGCCATCGGGCCGTGGCTGCGGACGCAACCCCCCGGCCGGCAACGTGATGTCGGCCGCGCGCAGATAAAGCGGCAGGAGAGGTCGGGGACATCCGTTCGCCAGATCGCGCGTGCCGAGGCGGGCCACGACCGCCGGGTCGGGCGGTTCGATCGTTTCGCCGACAGCGGCCCCGATCACCTTGGCGCCGGCGTGTTCGGCAAGCTCGCCGACCGCCGTGGCGTCGAGGAGAGTAGGCTGATGGAGCGTCGCCCCGTCGCCGTCGAAGGCTTGCGCGAAGAAGTCGCCTCGACCGCTGTCGAGGGTCGCGACCAGCGGGCCCGGCCCGGCACGCGCGGCAAGCGACTCCAGCGTGGTGACCCCCGCCCCCGGACGGCCGAGGGCGAGTACCAGGCCGCGCGCCGCCGCGAGCCCGATGCGGATGCCGGTGAACGCCCCAGGCCCGACAGTCGCGGCGATCCCGTCGAGATCGGCGTAGTCGAGCCCGGCGTCGGCCAGCACCGCGCCCAGCATCGGCATCAGGACCCGGTCGTGGCCGCGGCCGATCCGCTCCGAGCGGCTGGCAAGCGTGACACCATCGCGCGAGATCGCCGCGGAACAGGCGGCAAGGGCCGTATCAAGGGCGAGCACGATCACCGCCGGCATCCGGATGGTCGGGGCCGTCGACCCCGGGGTAGAATGGCGCGCGAAAGGTCAGCCACGGTCGAAGTGCAGCGATCGATCGGGAAGGTTCCAGTGCCCACGCGTAGACTTCCGTTTCTTCGGCCCCTGGCCATCGTGCTCGGCCTCCTCGGCCCGGGCACGCCCGCGGCTGTCGCCGAGCCTTCGCTCGACAGCGCCGGCGTTATCTTCGTCTATCACCGATTCGGAGAGGATGCGTATCCGGAGGAGAGCATTCGCCTGGACCAGTTCTCCGCCCATCTGGACGAGATTGAGGAGGGGCGGCTGACACCCCTGCCGCTCGACACCCTGGTGGATGAACTCATCGCACGACGGCCGCTGGCGCCCGGGACCATCGCCCTCACCATCGACCGCCCCCGTCGGTCGGCCGTGCGCCATGCGCTTCCGCGCCTTCTTGAACGTCGGATCCCGGTCGCTCTGTTGGTCGCGCCGGCGGCGGTCGACCGCGGCGGCGATACGATGACCTGGGAAGAGCTCCAGGCGGCGGCGGCACGGGGGGCGGTGATCGGGATCACGACCGCGCGCCGGCCGCTGCTCCCCTCGCTCGACCCAGACGCCTGGCGGCGGGAGATCGGCCGCGCGATCAACCGCTACCGGGAGGTCTTCGGCACGGCCCCGCAGTACTTCGCGCATCCGGGCGGCATCTCCACCCGGGCGATCGAGGATCACCTGCGGGGGCGCGGCCTGCGTGCCGCCTTCGGCGACCAGTCGGGGCCCGCGACGGCGGGCCTGCTTCGCTATCGCCTGCCGCGCTTCCCGATGATCGAACGCTACGGCAGCCGGGAAAGCTTCGCCCAGGCGGCTCGGGTGCGGCCGTTCGGCCTTCTCGCCATCAAGCCCTATGGCAGCTACCTGACCGAACCTGCCGACCGCATACGCCTCAGGCTCGTCGAGCCCATGGCCGGCGTCGGCTGCAGCATGCGCGGGCGTGGCCGGCTGTCGACGCCGACCATGGACGGGGAGTGGCTGACCCTCGACCTCGGCCAGCCGATCGAGGACGGCACCACGCGGATCACCTGTGCGGCCGGCATGCAAGATCCCGGAGGCGGCAGGGTTCCCGCCCGTCGCTGGCTCGGGCTCACCTACCGGCTTGGCGGCTGAGCGCAGGCAGGCCAGCGACCAGGTGCGGGATCGGCTCCAGGATCGGCTCCGGGATCGGCCGGCGGCGATCACATGTTGATCGCCTGGACCGCCTCAACTTCCGGGATGTAGTGGCGCAGCATGTGCTCGATGCCCGCCTTGAGCGTCATGATCGACGACGGGCAGCCGGCGCAAGAACCCTGCAGGTGGAGATAGACCACGCCGCCCTCGAAATGGTCGAAGACGATGTCGCCGCCGTCCTGGGCCACGGCCGGGCGCACCCGGGTGTCGAGAAGCTCCTTGATCATGAGAACGACCTCGTCATCGTCCTCGGCCGCGGCGTTGGCGTCCACGGTTTCCGCAAGGAGGGCCGGTTGCCCGGAGGAGACGTGCTCCATGATCGCCCCCAGGATCGCCGGCTTCATGACGAACCAGTCGCGCCCGTCGGTCTTGGTGACGGTGATGAAGTCGTCGGCGAGGAACACGCCCACAACGCCCTCGATCGCGAACAGGCGCTGGGCGAGCGGCGAGTTGTCGGCGGTGGCGGCATCGCGGAAGTCGGCGGTCGCGCCACCGGTGACCGTGACGCCCGGGATGAACTTGAGCGTCTGCGGGTTCGGCGTCTGCTCGGTCTCGATGAACATGGCAGCCCTCCTGAGCGGCATCAATTCAGACTAATTTCGTCGGATATAGCCCTGCTGCCCGGATTCATCAAGCGCACGGGTAGCCGCAGGTCAGGTGATGGCGTCGAGATCGGCGCGGGAGAGGCCGCCGGGAACCATGGTTACCGGCACCGTCAGTTGGCTGAGGCCCTTGCCGAGCAGGTGGGAGATCAGCGGACCCGGCCCCTCTGAACCCGTGCCCGCGCCGAGCACGAGGGTCGAGATCGCGGGATCCTCGGCAAGCAGCTTCAACAACTCCTCCCGCCGCCCGCCTTCGCGGATGTAGACCGCCGCCATGGCGCCGGAAATGCGGTGAACCTCCCGCGCATGCTGCTGGACGGCGAGTTCGGCCGCTTCCCGTTGTTCCGCCTTCATCAGGGTTTCCACCGACATGAAATGGTGGAACTCCGCCGGCTCGATGACGAAGAGGAGGGCGACGTGGCCGCCGGTCCGCCAGGCACGGCGGCAGGCGTAGTAGAGGGCCACGTCCATTTCCGATGTCTCGTCGATCACCACCAGGAACGTGCGCGGGCGCGTATCTGTCGTTTCGTGGTCGACGGGCGCGGCCATCTCCGACGCGGGCGTTTCGGCGGCAGGGCTGTCGGTCGGCGGCACGGGGCCGTCGGCGGAGCGGGTCATGGCGATCATCTTGAGTGGTTAAAACGGGGGGATTGGCGCCCGCAATCAGCTGTTGCGGAACAAAGCGCTGGCCGACCAGCCTGCCCCAATCGCAAAGGCGAGCGCCAGCATCCCGTAATAGAGGGAGAAGTCGCTGGCGAAGTCGGAAATGCCGGCGCTGAAGCCGGCCTTTCTGACCTCGATGAAGTCCGTGCGGCGGCTGACCGGAATGCCGCCGCGGAACAAGTGGACCTCGACCAGGTAGAGGCCGGTCGGCACCGTCGCCGGGAGGTCCAGGTCGAAACGGAACAGGGTCGGGCTCAGATAGGTGATCCGGCCCGGCTGCTCCGGGTAGAGCCCCAGGCGCTGGTGATGGCGGATCAGGGCCTCGCGGAACCGGCGGATCGATTCGGCGGCATCCGTACCCTCCGGGACGACGGCAAGGTGGTCGAGCCCGATGCCATGCTGGGTCAGGATGCTGAGCGGCGCCAGTTCCTCGAACGGCCGGTTCGCGGCCACCGCGTAGAAGCTCGGCGCTTGTGTGAAAACCGTGCTGGACGCGTTCAGCCAGACACCGGCGATGCGGTCCTTGCGGCGGACCACCATCTCCGCCGGCGGGCCGGTCACGGTGACCGCGATGTCGCCCGGCGCGTCGAGGGCGCCGAAGACGACCAGTTCGGTCCCGGTGAAGTTGGTTGTGATCGCAACTCGCGCGGTCGACACATCGATCGTCAGCGACGGCTGCTCGACCTTGAGGCGGTCCTCCGGCGGGATCAGGTTCTGGGCCGATGCCGCCGCGGCCGTCGCCAGCAGCAGGGCGACGGCAAGGAGGAGACCGGCTGCCCTGGCCTTCCGGCTGGCTGGCCCCCCGGGCGTCACGGCGTGATCTCGATCGAGACGGTGTAGCGGTCCGCCGGTTCGATCAGGAGGTCCGCGATCAGCTTGACCGCGACCGCCATCACCAGGAGGCCGAGAAGCAGGCGCGCGTGCTCGCCGCGCAGGCGCCCGCCGGTGCGCGTGCCGATTTGGGCGCCGATGACGCCACCGACGATCAGGAGAGCGGCCAGCATGATGTCCACCGTCTGCGTCGTGACCGCATGGAGGACGGTGACGATGCCGGTGACCACGGCGATCTGGACAAGGGAGGTGCCGGCGACCAGCGCCGTCGGCATGCCGATCAGATAGATCATCGCCGGCACCATGACGAAGCCGCCGCCGATGCCCATGATCGCCACGAGGATCGAGCCGAACAGCCCGATGCCGCCGGGGACCAGGGCCGAGATGTAGAGGCGCGAGCGCGGGAACCGCATGCGCAGCGGAAGCCCATGCAGGAAGTGGTGCTGGTGGAGCTTCCGCCGGGTCTGGCTGCCGGACTTCATCCGCAGCATCGCGCGGGTGCTCTCGATCACCATCAGCGATCCGACCGAGGTCAGGAAGACGATGTAGAGGAGGGAGATCGTCTGGTCGATCTGCCCCAGTTTCTGCAACAGATCGAACAGCCAGACCCCGATCAGGCTGCCGAACACGCCGCCGACCAGCATGATCGACGCCATGGTGAAATCGAGGGAGCGTCGCCGCCAATGGGCCAGCGCGCCAGAGATGCTGGCGGCGACCAGCTGGTTTGCCTGGGTGCCGACGGCGATTGCCGGCGGGATGCCGACGAAGATCAGGAGCGGCGTCATCAGGAACCCGCCGCCGACCCCGAACAGGCCGGACAGGAACCCGACCATCCCCCCCATCACGAGGATCAGGATCGGGTCGACCGGCATTCCGGCGATCGGCAGGTACATCTGCATGATGCTGAACCAGCCCCCTCCTGGCTCCGGGATGCGATCGTTCAGGGGGGCGACCCCTTTGGCACGCCGGTCGGACGACCGCTGCGGCGGTCGCTTCCGCCCTCAGGTCAGACCTTGAGGATGCCCATGATTTCCTTGACCTCGCTGAGGATCGGTTCCGCGATGGCGGCGGCCTGATCGCGCCCCCGGACGAGGATTCGATCGATCTCCGCGGGATCGTCGAGCAGCTTGGTCATGCGCTCGGTAATCGGCGAAAGTTCGGCAACGGCGAGGTCGACCAGCCGCGCCTTGAATTCGGAGAACTGGGTGCCGCCATACTCGCCCAGAACGTCTTCCCGGCTCTTGCGGGCGAGCGACGCATAGATGCTGACTAGGTTCCCGGCTTCCGCCCGGTTCTCCAGCCCCTCGATCGCTTCCGGCAGCGGTTCGGGATCGGTCTTCGCCTTGCGCAGCTTGAGCGCGATGGTGTCGGCGTCGTCGGTCAGGTTGATGCGCGAATACTCCGACGTGTCGGTCTTCGACATCTTCTTCGACCCGTCGCGCAGGCTCATCACCCGCGTCGCCTCTCCGAAGATCTGCGGCTCCGGCAGCGGGAAGAACTCTCGCCCGTAGCGGTGGTTGAAGCTGCCCGCGATGTTGCGGGCCAGTTCCAGGTGCTGCTTCTGGTCCTCGCCGACCGGGACATGGGTCGCCCTGTAGAGCAGGATGTCCGCGGCCATCAGCACCGGATAGGCGTAGAGGCCGAGCCCGGCATCATCCCGGTGCTTGCCCGCCTTCTCCTTGAACTGGGTCATCTTGTTGAGCCAGCCGAGCGGCGTCATCGTGCCCAACAACCAGGAAAGCTCGGCATGGCCGCCGACCGACGCCTGGTTGAAGATGACCGCCCGTTCCTGGTCGATGCCCGCGGCAATGTAGGCGGCCGTCAGCTCCCGCGTGTTCTGGGTCAGCTCCACCGGGTCCTGGGGCACGGTGAGCGCGTGCAGATCGACGATGCAAAAGATGCATTCGAAGTCGGTCTGAAGGTCCACCCAGTTGCGCAGGGCACCGAGATAGTTGCCGAGATGAAGCTTGTTGGTCGGCTGAATGCCGGAGAAGATCCGTCGCACGGGTCGGGGTGTCCGCAAATGCAAAAAACGCCCGCTGGTCGGATTTGGTCCGCAGGCCTAGGGGCCTGCTTATCCTCCCGTTGAGCGGTTGCGGTCAAGCACTCCCGGGCGGTTCCGGGGCCGGGTTGTGCGGACCTTTCCCGCGGCGCAGCATGGCGCGTAGCCGCCGGCGGTCGACGGCCCCGGTGACGACGGCGGCGACTGCGTAGGTCACCAGGCCGGCGACGACCAGCACCCCCAGCCGCAGCGGGCCGACGGCAGCCTCCGCCAACAGCAGGTCCGCCGCCATGCGGTCGGGCAGCGCCTGGTCGAGGTTGAGCAGCGCCGCCACCATGGCGGCCGTCGCCACGATCACCCCGACCAGGCTGCGGATCAGGCCGCGGTCAGGCCGGAGGCGGCGGTTCCGGGCGAGGCCGACGGCAAGCACGCCCGCGTTCAGCCAGGCCGTCACCCCGGTGGCCAGCGCAATCCCGACATGGCCGAGCGGGCCGATCAGGGCGAGGCTCAAGCCGGTGTTGGCGATGGTGGCGACGATCGCGATGATGACCGGGGTCCGCGTGTCCTGCCCGGCGAAGTAGGCGGTGGACAGCACCTTCACCAGGATCATGCCCGGAATGCCGAGGGCGTAGGCCGCAAGCGCCCCGGCCGTGGCCACGGTGTCCGCCCGCGCGAACGCGAAGCGCTCCAGAAGGGGGCCGATGACGGCTTCCGGGATGGCGATCAGGGCGGCGGCGGCCGGGATCGAGAGCAGCATGGCAAGCTCGATGCCGCGGTTGAGGCTGTCGCGCGCGCCTTCCTCGTCGCCCTCCGCGCGCTGGCGGGCCAGGGTCGGCAACAGAACCGTGCCGATGGCGATCCCGATCACGCCGAGCGGCAACTGGGAAAGGCGGTCGGCGAAGTAGAGCCAGGACACCGCCCCCACGGCGAGCAGGGAGGCCAGGATCTGGTCGATCAGGATGTTGACGTGCTGCACGCCGCCGCCGACCACCGCCGGGCCCATCAGGGTCATGAGCCGGCGCATGTCGGGTCCGAGCTTTGGTATCGGCAGTCGCAAGCGCCAGCCGTTGCGCGCGGCATTCATCGCCATCCAAAGAAGCTGGAGCAGGCCGGCGACGGTGACGGAGACCGCAAGCGACCGGCCGGGGTCGATCTCGAACACGACCGCGGCAACGAGCCCGCCGATGAGCGAGATGTTGAAGGCAAGCGGGGCGGCGGCAAACGCGGCGAAGCGACCGGTCGCATTCAGGATCGCGCCGAACAGGGCCGAAAGCGATACCAGCAGCAGATAGGGGAACATGGTGCGCGCCATCGCGATCGCCGGCTCCAGCCGTTCCGGCTCGTCGATGAAACCGGGGGCGATCACCGGTATGATCCAGGGCATGGCCGCGATCATCACGGCACTCATCGGGATCAAGAGGGATAGCATCAGCGCGGCCGAACCTTCCGCGAACCGCTTCGCCTCGCCGGCCGGGGCGGTGCGCAGCTTTTCCGTGAACAGCGGGACGAAGGCGATGGTGAACGCCCCCTCCGCCGTCAGTCGGCGGAAAAGGTTCGGCAGTTTCAGCGCCACGAAGAAAGCATCCGCCACCGGCCCCGCGCCGATCAGGGCCGCGGTCAGGACGTCGCGCACGAAGCCCAAGACACGGCTTGCCAGGGTCAGCCCGCCGACGGTGGCCATCGCGCGGATCAGGCGCATGGGCGGTCCGCGCGCATTGCGGGCTTGGCTGCTGCTTGAGGTGAGCGGGCGTGCATGCTAGCCGGACCGGGAATGTATCCCGGTCGAAGAGAAGGGTCGAGAAAGCATGGCGTCGACGCTCGCCGAGCGGTTGGCCACCGCCACGTACTATGTCGATTTTCGCGATGCGGTCGAGGGGGTCACGGCCGAACTCGCCGCGCGACCGGAAGTGATGCGGGTCGGCCAGGACCCGATCCAGGGGCTCACCCGCTACCTCCTGGTCCTGCACGAGATCGATGTCGCGGTCACCGTCGGCCCGCGTCGGGACGAGCACGAGCCGTTGGTCCAGTCCGGCTTCGCCGATTTCGAGCCGCCGGACGAGGTCGCCGATTACGAGCGCGTGCTCGAGGCCTGGGCGGATGACCTGCTGGCCGCCGCGCGCGGCCGGGGCTGATCGGTTCCGGCAGTCAGGGAAGGGTCAGGATCGGCCCGCCGAGGATCAGCTTCCAGGCCACGACCGCCCCCCAATGGATGCCGATCGCGATCGCGAGGCGGCCTGACGCCAGGTAGGCGACGGAGAGCCCGATGCCGAGGCACGCCACAGCCCCGAGGAACGCGGGGTCGCTGAAGATCGGCCAGGCCCCGGGAAGAAGGACGGTCCCGGCCACCGGGTGCCAACCGACATACGCCGCATTGGCGAACCCGATCCGGACCCAGAGCCGGCCCCGCGACAGGCGACCCGCCTTGCGCGGAGCGGGCAGCAGGGCATAGCGGAAGGCCAGTTCCTCCAGAAGGGCTGGCACGACCAGGGCGGTTAGCGCGAAGAGGGCGAGGCGGTGCGGCGGCTCGACCGGCCAGCCCGGCACGAGGACTCCCCCCAGGATACCGACGGCCAGGGCAGCAACCAGACTGATCCCGACAATCGGCGCCGCCGGCATGCCAAGATCGAGCGGCCCGGCGCCGTCAGGCCCGGGCGGGGCCATCCTGTCGTCAGTCGCGGGCGACGCCATTCTGGCGGCAGGCGGCGGTGATCGTGTTGTCGATCAGATAGGCGATGGTGAGCGGGCCGACACCGCCCGGCACCGGGGTGATGAAGCCGGCGCGCTCGGCCGCTTCCTCGAACGCCACGTCGCCGACCAGGATCGACTTGTCCGGCCCCTTGCGCGGGTCGGGGATGCGATTGATCCCGACATCGATGACAATGGCATCGTCCTTGATCCAGTCGCCCCGCACCAGCTGCGGTCGGCCGACCGCGGCGATGAGGATGTCGGCGCGGCGCGCGACTGACGGCATATCGCGGGTGCGGCTGTGGGCGACGGTGACCGTGGCGCTGGCGTCGATCAGAAGCTGGGCCACCGGCTTGCCGACGATCGAGGAGCGGCCGATGACCACGACGTCGAGACCGGCGGGGTCCCGACCGGTCGACTGGATCAGGTGCATGATCGCGCGCGGCGTGCACGGCACTAGGCCCGGCAGCCCGGTCGCAAGCCGGCCCACATTGATGATGTGGAAGCCGTCGACGTCCTTGTCCGGGTCGATCGCGTCGATGACCTTGAGCGGGCTGATCCCCTCCGGCAGCGGCAACTGCACCAGGATGCCATTGACCGACAGGTCGTTGTTCAGCCGCTCGATGAGGGCGAGAAGGTCGGCCTCCGACGTTTCGGCCTTCAGGCGATGGGTGCGGCTGTGCAGCCCGCATTCCTCCAGCGCCTTCGCCTTGTTGTTCACATAGACCTGGCTCGCCGGGTTCTCGCCGACGAGGACGACGTCCAGCCGCGGGGTCAGGCCGTGGTCGTTGTGCAGTTGCTCGACCTCTTCGGTCCAGCCAAGGCGCAAGGACGCCGCCAAGGACTTCCCGTCGAGCGTCTGGGCTCGGTTGATCGCCTCCTTGCGCTTTGCCATTCGCTGTTCGCCCCCCGATGAGGTCCCCAGTCGGGCCCGTTCGCGCCAATGGTGCAGTCCTGTCCGCAGGCTCGCCCCAGGCCTACTGCGCCAAGCGTTGCCGTCCGCCTAACGCTCAGATGCTGAAACCGTATTCCCGGATGAGGTTCTGCGCGAGTTGCAGCAGCAGGATCAAGACCACCGGTGATACATCAAAACCGCCCATGTTCGGCAGTTGCTTGCGGATCGGCCGCAGCATCGGGTCGACCAGGCTGTCGATCGCATCATAGACCTGACGCGCGATCGGGTTGCGCAGGTTGACCACGTTGAAGGCGACGAGCCAGCTCATCACGACGCTGATCACCACGACGAAGGTGATGATGTCGAGGAGTTGGGTGACCAGGATCAGAACTGAATTCATGTTCGGGAACAGTCTCGGTCCGTGGGGAAAGGTTGGTGCTTGGGCAGGACTTGGCGCCGCCGTCGCCGGACGACAAGGCCGGGGCGGCGGGCAGCCTTGACTTCATCCGGCCACCCACAGATATTCGGCGGTCTGAGTGGCGGGCCCGTA
>CAYNIS010000009.1:25383-26443 GCA_964397055.1 uncultured Rhodospirillaceae bacterium
CCGCGCGTTCCCGGCAGCGGGAGCACCGGTGGGGCTGTAGCTCAGTTGGGAGAGCGCTGCAATCGCACTGCAGAGGTCGTCGGTTCGACTCCGATCGGGTCCACCAACCCCCCGCTCATTCGCCGTCACCACTTCGTCTTGTTCACCTGGAGCACCGGGTGGGAGACGAGGCAGTGCCACACCACGGCCTGATAGGCTTCGGCGTGGGGCGTGACCAGCTTTTCGTCGACGGTCGGCACGACCACGACGTGATCCCCGATCTGCTTGGTGAAGCCGCCATCGCGTCCGACGACACCGGTGATCGTCGCCCCACGTTCCTTGGCGATCTTCAGCCCCTGGATCAGGTTGACAGAGACGTTCTTCTCCGCGTTGCCGCCGCCCACGGAGAACACCAGGACACCGTCCTTCTGGTTGATGCGGCTGATCTTCAGCCACTCGGCAAAGACCGTCTCGAAGCCCTCGTCATTGGTGCGTGCGGTCAGTTCCGACACATTGTCGGTCGGCGCGTAGGTCTCGATACCGCAGAGCTTGCGAAAATCGTTGGTGGCATGGCTGGCGTTGCCCGCACTGCCGCCCACGCCCAGGATGAAAAGGCGCCCGCCACGCTCGCGCACGTCGGCCAGCGCATGGGCCATGCGGTCGATCAGCGCGTAGTCGAGGCTGTTGGAGATCTCGGCGGACTGCTTGAAGAAGCTCTGGACGAATTCCATCGGGGCATCCCGGTTGTTGCTGGCCGGTCCCGGCAGATGCTGTGTGCCGGGTTCCTGACAAATCGGTCGTCTGGCGTAGCGCGGGCGTTGGCCCAGGGCAACCGAAGAAAGGGCAACCGAAGAAAGGGCAACCGAAGAAACGGCAACCGAAGAAACGGCAACCGAAGAAACGGCAACCGAAGAATGGGTAAGCCGACGGCGCGGGTCCCGGACCGCCGTCGTCACCAGCGCTCGACCCGGCGCATCAATGCGAACGCCTCCGCCGCAGCAACGCCGACGGTACCACCACGCAGCGCGGCGAGGGCCCGCATCGCGGCGAGCGAACGCGCATGGGGTTCGGGGCGCATCTC
>CAYNIS010000010.1:0-23423 GCA_964397055.1 uncultured Rhodospirillaceae bacterium
GCTGCGCAAGAAGCTGGCCACGGCGACCGATGGCGACAACTACATCGAAACGGTGTGGGGCCGCGGCTATGTCCTGCGCGATCCGCAGGCGGCGGCGGAAACCGCGCGTGCCGGCCGGACCCGCAAGACCGAGCCGTCGGCGACCACCCGGTCGGCTGCCGGTAGCTGAGCTTCGATCGGGCTGCCGGCAGAGGGCAGCCCGTTCATCGCTCTGGACCCGCCGGGCGATTTCCTGAAACATCGTCCGAGAGATGGCGTTCGTTGCGGGCGGCCGACCTTGTCGTGCCGCACCCCGACCGCGCTTTCCGCGCGGATCAACGGCCACTTCCCTGTCGCCCGATGCGCGTTCCGCTCGGCACTGGCCCCGCCGCCGCCGAGCCCCCCGAACCGCATCAACGGGATGTGACCATGGCCGATCTAGACTACCTGTCCGCCCTCGACATCGCAGCCGGGGTCAGGGCCGGCAGCCTCAGCGCGCTCGACGTGCTCGACCACCATCTCGACCGGGTCAATCGCTTCAACCCCGACCTGAACGCCGTCGTCGTCCTCGACATCGAGGGGGCGCGGGCTGCCGCTCGCCGCGTCGACCAGTGCATCACCGAAAAGGTCGACCCGGGACCGCTCGCCGGTGTCCCGATGACGGTGAAGGAGAGCTTCAACCTCACCGGCACCGCGTCCACCTGGGGCAACCCGGACTGGCGCGACAACATCGCGGCGACCAACGCGGTCGCGGTCGACCGGCTGATCGCCGCCGGGGCGGTGATCTACGGCAAGACCAATGTGCCGCTGATGCTCGCCGACTGGCAGAGCTACAACGACATCTACGGCACCACGAACAACCCGTGGGACCGGGCGCGGAGCCCGGGCGGCTCTTCCGGCGGATCGGGTGCTTCGCTGGCCGCCGGCCTGGCGGCACTCGAAATCGGCACCGACATCGGCGGCTCCGTTCGCAATCCCGCGAACTTCAACGGCCTCTACGGGCACAAGCCGACCTGGGGCATCGTGCCGTTGCGCGGGCATGCCCCGCCCGGGATCGTCACGCCCTCGGACATCTCCGTGGCCGGTCCGCTGGCTCGCACGATCGACGATCTGGAAGCCGGGCTCAACGTGCTGGCCGGACCGGACCGGCTCGACGCCCCGGGCTGGACCCTCGACCTCAAGCGCCCGGACTGGACGAGCCTGAGCGGTCGACGCATCGCGATCTGGGCCGATGACCCGTTGAGCCCGGTGGATGCCTCCGTCGGGGCTGCGGTCCAACTCGTCGCGGACACGCTCGGGCGGGCCGGGGCGATCGTCAGCGACACCGCCAGACCGGCTCTCGACATTGCCGACGCCTACTGGAGCTACGTGAGACTCCTTAATTCCGTGACCAGTTCCCGCGCCCCGATCGAAGAGTTCCGGCGCATGCAGGAGGAGGTCGCGGGCCTGCCCGAGGACGCCACCGGCTTCGTCGCGAACAGCATGCGCGGGGCCACGCTGCTGCATCGGGACTGGCTGGCACTCAACGAGGCGCGCAACAAGATGCGCTATGCCTGGGCCGACTTCTTCGACAACTGGGATGCGATCGTGATGCCGATCAACACGACGCCCCCCTTCCTGCACGACCACCGCCCGGACGAGGAGCGCCGGCTGACCGTCAACGGCCGGGAGGTCGCCTATATCGACCAGATTTTCTGGGCCGGCGTGGTCGGCATGGCCTACCTGCCGGGGACCGCGATTCCGGTCCTCAAGACACCGGACGGCCTGCCGGTCGGCGTGCAGATCGTCGGCCCCCAACTGGGGGATCTGCAAACGATCCACCTGGGCCGGCTGCTCGCACCGCTGGTCGGCGGGTTCACCGCACCGCCCGGCTACACCTGATCGGACTTGGCCAAGCTGGTTCAGCGGCCGGCAGCGACCGCCTGCGGTGCGACACTGGCTGCAGCCGCCGGCACGTAGACACCGCGCTGGCCGTCCAACGGCTTGAATGCCGTGGTGATGCCGAGCACGGTCTCGGCACCGCCGAGGAAGAGGTAGCCGTCGGTCGGCATCGACTTCCCGATCGCCGCCAAGACCTTGGTCTTGGTCGGCTGATCGAAATAGATCAGCACGTTGCGGCAGAAGATGATGTCGAACTGGCCGAGCGGCTTCAGGTCGTGCAGCAGGTTGTAGGTCTTGAAGGTCACCATGCTGCGCAGATCCTGGTTGATCTGCCAGCGGTCACCCGCCTGCTTGAAGTACTTGACCAGATGCGTGATCGGCAGCCCGCGCTGCACCTCGAACTGGCTGTAGGTGCCGGACTTCGAGCGCTCGACCATCTCCGCGGACAAGTCGGTGCCGACGATCTCGATCTTCCAGCCGGCGACCTTGGCGGCCTCTTCCTTTAGGATCATCGCCAGCGAATAGGCTTCCTGACCGGAAGAGGAGGCGGCCGACCAGATGCGCAGGCGCTTGGTCCCGGCGCGCGCCGCGAGGAGGGCCGGCAACACGATCTTGCGGAACTGATCGAACGGTTTGGTGTCGCGGAAGAACGACGACTCGTTGGTCGTCATCGCCTCGACCACGTCGTTCAGGACAGCCTTGTCCGGACGGCCCTTCAGCTTGGCAGCGATGTCCTCCAGGCCCCCGAGCCGGTGCTTGCGCGCCACCGGGGTCAGACGGCTGTCGAGGAGGTAGGCCTTGTCCCGGGTGAGGACGAGGCCCGAATTCTCCTTCAGGACCTTGGCGAACAGGTCGAAATCTTCCGGCCGCATTGCGGTTCTCCCTCGCCGGCCTAACGCTGTGCCAACCTGAGTGCCGCCGGACCGATCTCGGTCACGGCAAGCACCTGACTGGCCAAGCCCGCGGTCGCGACCGCGCCCGGCATTCCCCAGACGACGCTGGTCGCCTCATCCTGCGCCATGACCGAGCCGCCGGCATCGACCACCGCCTTGCACCCGTCGCGCCCGTCCTGGCCCATCCCGGTCAGGACCAGCGCCAAGACCCCGCGGCCATAGACCTTGGCCAAGGATGCCAGCATCGGGTCCGCCGCCGGACGGCAGAAGTTCACCGGCGGATCCTGGGTCAGCCTGATCTTGCGCGTCGTGCCTTCCGACACGACCAGCATGTGGTAGTCGCCCGGGGCGAGATAGACACGGCCGTTCACGACCGGCTCACCGTTCTTGGCCTCCGCACAGGCGACCTTGCACTGGCGCGAGATGTGGTCGGCCAGGATCGCGGTGAAGGTCGCGGGCATGTGCTGGGTGATCAAGATGGGCTGACGGAGGCCGGGGCCGAGCGCCCCGATCACCTGGAAGAGAGCTTGCGGACCGCCGGTCGAACTGGCGATCGCGATCACCTCCGGTGCGCGGGTCGCGGCCGGCCGGGTGGTGACGCGTGCTGCCGGGGCGGGCGCGGTCGGGGCGATCGGCGACGTCGCGGTGCGCGGACGGGCGCCGGCCGCGGCACTGAACGGCCGCGCCCGGGAATGGCGCTTGGCCTGCTGGCCGAGGGCGCGCACCTTCTCGATCAGTTCCGACTTGAAGCTGGTCGGGCCGGAAATGTCACGGGTCGAGCTCGGCTTGGCCACATAGTCGGCAGCCCCCAGTTGCATCGCCTTCAGCGTCACCTCGGCCCCGCGCGTGGTCAGGGTCGAGGCCATGACGACCTTCACCGCCGGGTTCTGTTCGAGAAGCAGCGGCAGGGCGGTCAGGCCGTCCATCTCCGGCATTTCGATGTCGAGCACGATGACGTCGACATCGGTGCGCCTCAGCGAATTCACCGCCTGCTGGCCGTTGGCGACGCTGGTCGCGACCTTGATGTCCGACTCCGCCTCCAGCGCCCGGGTGATCAGGCCGCGGATCACGGCGCTGTCGTCACAGACCATGACGCGCACCGGCTCGGCGCTCGCGGCGGCCTGGGTTGTCGCGGTGAAGCGGGGGGCGGTCATCGTGCGCCCTGCCCCGCGCCGTTGCCCGGAGGCGGCGACGCCGACCCTGAAGGAAATGCTGCCATCAGATCAGGCCGACCTGCGCGAACTTGGTCTGGATGATCTCGCTGTCGAACGGCTTCATGATGTACTCGTTCGCCCCCGCCGCCAGCGCTTCCTGGATGTGGGCGAGATCGGTTTCGGTCGTACAGAAGACGACACGCGGTTCGTCACCGCCCGACATCTTGCGCAGGCGCCGCAGGAATTCGATCCCCGACATCACCGGCATGTTCCAGTCGAGCAGGATGGCGTCCGGCATGTCGCCGACACAGGCTTCCATGGCCGCCTTGCCGTCCTCGGCTTCCCGGCAGTCGAAGCCGAGCTCTTCGAGAATGCGCCGGGCGACCTTCCGCACCACCCGGCTATCGTCGACGACCAGGCAGGTCTTCATGACAACCGCATTCCTTCGTTAAGGCGACCCCCAAGGGCATGGGTCGCAACCGAAACCCCGGGCAACCGGGCCACGCCACCCGTCAGACCGCGCACTATGGCGTTGGTCATCGCGACAAGTCGAGGCCCAAGCCGCCGATCAGCGGAAATCCGCATCCGTATCGGAAAGGGTCTGAGCGAGAGAGGCGAGAAGCGCGTCGCGATCGAACTTCGCGACATAGTCGGTGAATCCCGCTTCGCGGCCCCGATCGAGGTCGTGCGGGCTGGCATGGCTGGACAGGGCGACCAGCGGCGTGTTCTGGAAACGGCTGTCGTTGCGCAGCGTACGGGCAAGGTCGAAGCCGGACATGCCGGGCATCTCGATATCGCTCACGATGACGTCGAACGGGTCCGACGTCTCGCAGGCGCTGAGCGCGTCGGCGGCATTCTCGACGGTCGTCACCTCGTAGCCGGCAACGGTCAATACCGGGGTCAAAAGGTTGCGGAAGAACGGGCTGTCGTCGACCAGCAGCAGGCGGCGGATCCGCGTCTCCTCATAGGCCTCGCGGGTGGAGGAGTTGAACCAGTCGCTGTACGCCTGGGTCAGGTAGTAGCCGACATCGATGATGTCCGTCGACTTGCCGGCGACGATCGCCGACCCCATGACGCCCGGCACGTCCGCCGACAACTGGACCGACAGTTCCTCCTCCACGATGTCGACGATCTCGTCGACCATCAGGCCCATCGACCGGTCATGGTCGGAGAACACCAGCACCGGCTGGCGCGCCCCTTCGTCCGCAGAGAACGCCGGGTCGAACGGCACCAGCGGCATCAGCCGGCCGCGATACTGGATGACCAGTTGCTGGTTGGAATGCTCGATCGCGCCGACATCGAAATCCTCCAGCCGGGCGACGAGGGCCAGCGGTACTGCCTTCGGGGCACCGTAACCGGCCTTGAACAGAAGGAGGGCGGTGCGGTGACCCTGGGCGATCGCCTTCTTGGCGGCGATGTCGAGCGCATCCTGGTGATCGGCCAAGCTCAGCTCCCCGGTCGACGCGGCGATGCCGTTCGGGTCGAGGATCATGATGACGGTGCCGTCGCCAAGGATCGTGTTGCCCGAGAACATCTCGATATGGCGCAGGATCGGGGACACCGGCTTGACCACGATTTCCTCTGTGTCGAACACGCGATCGACGATGATGCCGAAGGTATAGGTGCCGACCTGGGTCACGACGATGAAGCTCTCGCTCATGTCGATCCGTTCGCGCTCGTCGAGGCCGAGGAGGGTCTGCAGCGACACCAGCGGCAAAAGGCGGTTGCGCAGGCGCAGGACCGGCGTCGACTTGACCCGTTCGATCCGCGTGTCGCCATCCGCGGTCGCCCGCACCAGTTCGACCACCGACAGCTGCGGGATGGCGAAGCGCTCGCCGCCGCTCTCGACGATCAGGGCCGAGACGATCGCCAGGGTCAGAGGGATCTTGATGGTGAAGGAGGAACCCTTGCCCTCCTGGCTCTGCAGTTCGACCGTGCCGCCGATGCGTTCGATGTTGGTGCGCACGACGTCCATGCCTACACCGCGGCCGGAGACCGAGGTCACCTGGGCGGCGGTGGAGAAGCCGGGCTTGAAGATGAACTGCTGGATCTGCTGGTCGGTCATGGTCGCCGCGTCGGCCTCGCTGGCGAGGCCCTGACGGACGATCTTCTCGCGGATGCGCTCGATGTTGAGGCCTTTGCCGTCGTCGCGCACCTCGATGATGATGTGGCCGCCCTCATGATAGGCGTTGAGGACGACGCGGCCGGTCTCGGCCTTTCCGGACGCCAGGCGCTCGGCCGGGGTTTCGATGCCGTGGTCTGCCGAGTTCCGGACCATGTGGGTCAGCGGGTCGCGGATCAACTCGAGCACCTGGCGGTCGAGCTCGGTGTCGGCACCCAGCATCTGCAGATCGATCTTCTTGCCGAGTTCCTGGCTCAGATCGCGGATGATGCGCGGCAGCTTCGCCCAGGCGTTGCCGATCGGCTGCATGCGGGTCTTCATGACCCCTTCCTGCAGCTCCGAGACGACGTGGTTCAGCCTTTGCAACGGGGCGGCGAACTCGCTGTCCTTCTGGCTGCGCAGGATTTGCAGGAGCTGGTTGCGGGTCAGCACCAGCTCACTCACCGTCGTCATCAGGTTTTCGAGCAGATCGACATTGACCCGGATCGACTGGTTGGCGATCGCGGATTCCTTGGCCTCCTGGGCCGCCTCGACAGCGGCCTGGAGCTTCACCTCCTCAGGCGCGCCGGCACCGTTGGCCTTGTTCGCGGCAGCCGGCTTGGCGGCGGCCGGCGGCGGTGCGGCAGGGGCGGGATCAGGGGCGGCCGCCGCAGGCGGCTCATCGACCTCGACGTCGGCGTCCATCGCCGCCGCCATGTCGTCGTCGCCGGTTTCCTCCTCGGCCATGGCCGCCGCCATGTCGTCGAGACCGGTGTCCCCTTCTGCCGCCTCCCCTTCGTCCATGCCGGCCTCGGCCGCCATCGCCGCCGCCATCTCGGCCTCGGCGTCGAATTCAGCCCCGGCATAGGCACCGGCTTCGCCCACTTCCCCAGCTTCGGGTCCGGCTTCGACCTCGACCAGCGGAGCGGCGGCGGTCGGTGCGTCGGCGAGCTTGCCCTCGGCGGCCTGCTCCAACCTCTCGATCAGGTCGGCGTCATCCCCCGGCGGCTCGGCTTCGGTCTCCTCAAGCGCGCCCATGATGAACTTGATGCGGTCGAGGGATTCCAGGATCAGCGTCACGGCGGACGGGGTGACGTCCAGTTCGCGATCGCGGAACTTGCCGAGGACGTTCTCGGATGCGTGGGCGACGGCCTCCAGCCGGGGCAGTCCGAGGAAGCCGCAGGTGCCCTTGATGGTGTGGACGAGCCGGAAGATGTTGGAGAGCAGGTTGATGTCGTCGGGGCGCTGTTCGAGGTGGACGAGTTCGACGTCGAGGACCGACAGGTTCTCGTTGGTCTCGGTCAGGAATTCGCTCAGGAGATCATCCATAATCGTCGCCCTCTTCCCAGCGCACCACGGCCGCCGACCAGATACCCGGCGCCACCCTCCGCACACGGCCTGTTCGCAGGCACATCCGACCCGGAAGGCAACGCATCTGCCCCCAAAAACAGCCGACGGTCGCATCGGTAACTTAAGGAGTGCTTAAGTCTCAACCGGCCGCAATCCGCCAGTCGCAGCCTGACAAAATGCAGGGCATCCCGCCATGGTTCAGGCGGACACCCTGCCTGTCCTTACGGATAGGCGACCGCAACCGGTGGGATGGTTTCAGGCGAAGCCCAGGGTGAGCCGGACACAGTCCGGCGCGAGGCGCTCCTGCTCGATCGATCGTCCGGCTTTGGCCGCCCATATCGCGGCCAAGACCACATGCACGGTACGCGGGTCGAGCTCGGCTTCCGTGCCGGCCAGGGCCGCCTCGAACTCGGGCCTTAGGCCGGCATCGCGTCCCGTCGCCTCGAAAGAGATGGTCGCCGGGCTTGCGGCATCGACCTTGATCCGGCCGCCTGCCGGCAGGGCGTCGACAGCCATCTGCAACAGGCACAGGGTCAGCCGCGCAATCTCGTTCGGCCAGGCCTCGGCACTGGTCGGGCGCGGCCAGTCGAGCTCGATGCGCGAGGCTTCGAGGTACTGGATCGACGTCTCGCACAGCTGCACCGGATCGACCGCCGGGGCCCCGCCGGCGTTGCCGAAGGCGAGCCGCTGGAAGGCCAAGCGGCGGCCGACCTCCCGCGCCGAGTTGCCGACCAGTTCCAGCGCCTCGTCGACCATGTCACCTTCGAGCTCGTCCATCAGCTCGATGCCGTTGGAGATGGCGCTGACCGGTCCGACAAGGTCGTGGCAGAGGCGCGAACAGAGGACCTGGGCCAGCCGAAGCGCCTCGGTGCTATCCGATGCCGCCATGATCTCCCCGATCTGCCCGACAATGATGCCGGGCGTTGCAAAGTGAGAGGAACCAAGCACGAGCCCGGGCCGCGTTGCAAGGCGGCACCACGGCCATGTCGACAGGGTCACAGATCGCGTGACATAAGCCGCACCATGGTTGCCGATCCAATGATCACGCCAGGGGCCCTGGTACGGCACCCGGACCGGGCCGACTGGGGCCTGGGCCAGGTGCAGTCTGTGATCGGCGGCCGGGCGACAGTCAATTTCGAGGAGGCGGGCAAGCTCCTGATCGACCTGCGCCAAGTCCAGCTGGTCGTGGTCGAACCGGAACCCGACTAGACCCTAGTGTCCTGGTTCCGAAGTTGGCTACCAGGGCGTGACCCGCGCGCTTGCGAACTTCGGAATCGAGAAGGACACTAGATTCAATAGGTTGCTAGTGTGATTCAGATCGAGAAGGTCGCACCCAACTTGCGGATAGAGCGATCGACCTTCTCGATCATCACACTAGAGAGTGTTCCAGCCGGACGGAACCGGTCCGGCGGTTCGGAAAATGCTCGGACTCAATCGGTTGGCGCGCGTTCCGCAAGAACACGCGCCGGGTTCAAGAGAGCCGGGTGCGAAGTTCGGTCTTCAAGACCTTGCCGTAGTTGTTCTTCGGCAGTTCGTCGACGAAGACATAGGCCTTGGGCCGCTTGTAGCGGGCGATCGTCTCAAGGCAGTGGCGGTCGAGCTCCGCCTCGGTCGCAGCCGCCCCGGCCTCCGCCACGACGAAGGCGACGACGCTCTCTCCCCACTCCGGGTCGGGCTTGCCGATGACGGAGACCTCGGCGACCGCCGAATGGGTCAGCAGCGCCTCCTCGACCTCGCGCGGGTAGATGTTATTGCCGCCGGAGATGATCAGGTCCTTCGACCGGTCGCGCAGGGTCAGGAAGCCATCCGCATCGAAGCTGCCGACGTCGCCGGTGTGCAGCCAGCCATTGGCGAGCGCCTTGGCCGTCGCTTCCGGATTGCGCCAATAGCCCGCCATGACGGTGTCGCCCCTGACCAGGACCTCGCCGATCTCTCCCGGCGGCAACGGCTTGTCCTCGGCGTCCGCGACCATGACCTCAACTCCTGGAAAGGCCAGCCCGACCGACGCCAGCCGGTCGAGGTACCGCGGGTGGTCGGTGTCGGCGTGGCACCAGCGCGGCAGGCTGGTGATGGTCATCGGGCTTTCGCCCTGGCCGTAGATCTGGACCAGCTTCTGGCCCAGCACTTCCAGCCCCTGGCGGCAGTCGGCGAGGTACATCGGCCCGCCGCCGTAGACGATGGTCTTGAGCCCCGGCAGGTCCGGCCCGGCCAGCGCGACATGGTCGACGAAGCGCTTGACCATGGTCGGTGCCGCGAACAGCGACAGCCCGTGCCAGTGCCGGCTGAGGGCGGCCATCTCGGCGGGGTCGAAGCCGCCGCTCTCGGGCACCAGGTTGACCGCGCCGGCCGCGATATGGGGCATCATGTACATGCCCGACCCGTGGCTCATCGGGGCGGCGTGCAGGATGCCGTCACGGGCCTCGATCGCGTCGACCCCGGCGAAGTAGTTGAGCGTGGCCGCCATCAGGTTGCGGTGGGTCAGCATCGCCCCTTTCGGCCGGCCGGTCGTGCCGGAGGTGTAGAACAGCCAGGCCAGCGCGTCGGGGGCGACGTGCACCAGGTCGATCGGATCGGCCGTTTCCAACCGCCCTGCTTCGGCCGAGCCGATGAGGACCGCACGCTCCAGGGTCGCGATCTCGCCAACCATCGGCACCAGGTCTTCGGCCAGTTCGTCCGAGACGACGAGGAGGCGCGCCTCGCCGTCCTCCAGCGCATGGGCGAACTCGCGCGGGTGCAGGCGGGCATTCATCGGCACGGCGGCGAGTCCAGCATGCCAGACGGCAAAGACCCAGATCAGGTAGTCGGGAGCGTTCTTCGACGCGATCGCAACTCGATCGCCGGGAGCGAGCCCCAGCCCCGCAAGACCGGCCGCGAGGCCCGCCACCCGCCGGGCGAGGCCGCGGTAGTCGGCGACGACCGTCGTACCGAGCGCCAATGCCGGACGATCGGGAAAGCTCAAGCCCGCGCGGACGAGGAGACTGGCGATGTTCATGGGCGGCCTCGGCAACAGTCTGGAAAGCGGAGAGCTGTCGCCCCGCAATCGGGAACCTGATAAGCCTTCGCCATGACCAGCGCCAGCACCGCCGCCGCATCGCCGCAAAGTACGGCCGCGACCCCCGACCGGCAGGGCCTGATCCTGCTCGCCCTTCTGACCGTGTTCTGGGGCGCCAACTGGGCGGCCATGCGCCTGGGCGTGGCGGAGATCGACCCCTGGTCATTCCGCTTCGCGACGATCGTGCAGGGCTTCGTCGGCCTCTTCATCATCGCCAGGATCGACGGCCAGCGGATCCGTCTGCCGCGCGAGCACCTGTGGCCGCTGATTGCCGCCGCGATATTCAACGTCACCGGCTGGCACATCGCGACCGGCTTCGGCCTCACCATGGTGGAAGCCGGTCGTGCCGCGATCATCGCCTACACCATGCCGCTTTGGGTGACGCTCATGGGAACGGCGTTCCTGGGCGAACGCGTGCGACGGGTCCAGATCGCCGGCCTGGTCGTCGGGCTTGCCGGCCTCGGCGTCCTGATCGCCCCGGATTTCCAGAGCCTGACCAGGAGCCCGGTGGGCGTGCTCTTGATCCTGGCGGCCTCCCTGTCCTGGAGCATCGGCATCGTCATCACCAAGGCAACACCGTGGCGCCAGCCGATGAACCAGGTCAGCGCCTGGCAACTCCTGTTGGGCGGGATTCCGGTCGGCCTCGGCGTCATGACCCTTGGTGCGCCCGAAACCCTCCTGACGGCGAGCCCGACCGCGCTGGTCGCCACCGCCTATGCCGGGTCCATCGCCATGGTGTTCTGCTTCTACACTTGGCTGCGGCTCCTGGGCATGATGCCGGCGACCGTCGCGGCGATCTCCACGCTCGCGATCCCGGTCGTCGGTGTCCTGTCCGGCGCTATCATCCTGGCCGAACCCGTGGGGGCGACCGAACTCACATCCCTGGGTCTGGTCGTCGCCGCCCTTGCGCTGACACTGATAGCGCCGGCCCTCATCGACCGGCGGCGCTGACCACGGTCGATCACCCGTCGCCGGAAAGCTCGTCCAGGGTCTCGCGCACGACGCCGAGGATTTCGTCCGCCCGCTCGCCGAGATCGGTGCCGTCCAGGGCCCCGATCCCGCGCAACTCCGGCACCGTGGTCGGCGCCTGGAGCGCGATCGCGTCGAGCGCCGGGTCGGACAGCAGGCTTTCCGGGGCGACGTGCATTCTCGCGGCCAACCTGGTCCGCCAGGACTGCAGGGCACCGGCGATCAAGGCGGCAATCTGGCGATGTTCCTCTCGCCGGCGGCGGTCCTGATAGAACACGATCACCCGCCAGCCGCCGTCATAGGCGGTTTCCATCCGCTCGACATCGACCGAGCTCAAGAACTCCGACAGCGCCCTGGCGCTGGCACCGGCATCATCGCCCTCGTCGCGCACGAGGAAGCTGCGCACGTCCATCTGTTGCCCCTCGCGGTCTTTCAGCGTTCCGGCAGGTTGAAGTCGGCCGCCAGCAACGCGCAACCGCAGCGCGGGCATTCGAGCGCGGAGAGAAGCGCATGCCGCTCCTCCGGGCCGGCCTCGACCCCCGCCTCCTCGAGCGCCGCCTCGATCAGGGCCAGGTGAAACCGACGCTCATCCGCGCAGGAATTCGCCATCTCCTCGGCCCAGGGGCCGCCGTCGACCTCGCGGAGGGCCGCGGCCGGGCTAGCGGCGATGCCGGCGCCGACGGCAAGCGTGCTGGCAACGGTGCGGCGGGAGATGGCGGGCATCGGGCGGTCCTCAACAAGCGGATAAGCCCGAAGATGCCGCCGGGGAAGGCGGCATTCAAGGCCGCGCGCGGGCATGGTATTACTCTCGGCCCTGGTCCGGCTGGCCCCTTGGCGGAACCGGTAGACGCACGCGACTTAAAATCGCGGGCCATTGGCGTGAGGGTTCGAGTCCCTCAGGGGCCACCAGAGATCAGGGGCCACCAGAAACCTGAGCCTTCGATACCCTGCGCGAGGAAACGGCTGAAGACTATTCGACCGTCGGGGTGCCGCCGAGGCCGGTGATGAGGGATGCGAGCTCGCCCACCACCTGGTCGAGGACGGCCGGGTCGGTGCCGCGGGCGACCAGGGCGAGGGAGAAGCGCCCGGCCCGGTAGCTCGGATAGGAGCCGAGGTCGACGGAGGGGAAGCGGGCTTGCACCTCGCCCAGGCCCTTGGCGACATGCCCCTCCGGCAGGGACGAATGCACGGTGCGGGTCAGGATCGGGTCGCCCCCGGCCAGGGTGTGGGAGATGCCGGTGAACATCGCCTGCATGATCATCGGCACACCGGCCATGACGATGACATTCTCGATCCGGAACCCCGGAGCCGCTGAAATCGGGTTGTCGACCAGGACAGCCCCGGCGGGGATGCGCGCCATGCGCAGCCTTGCCTCGGTCAACTGGGCCGGATCCGCGTAGTGCGCCTCCAACCGGGCGCAGGCCTCCGGATCGACGTCGATCGCGACCCCGAACGCCTTGGCGATCGAATCGGCGGTGATGTCGTCATGGGTCGGGCCGATGCCGCCGGTGGTGAAGACATAGTCGTAGCGGGCGCGCAGCGCGTTGACCGTCGCCACGATCTCGTCCTCGATATCGGCGATCACGCGCACTTCCATCAGCCGGACCCCGCGCCCGGTCAGCTGTTCGGCCAGCCACGGCAGGTTGGCGTCCCGGGTGCGCCCCGACAGGATCTCGTTGCCGATGATGATCAAGGCGGCGGTCACCACCTTCGCGTCCGACATATCCCATGTTCCTTCAAAGCGACGAAGCGTCGGTCGGGAATCTAGGCCCGAGCCCGCCTCGACAGCAACGTAGACACGCCCCATGTCGCCGACATGAGATTTCCCCGCCCCCTTGTCGGCGCCACCCTGGTGCGGCGCTACAAGCGCTTCCTCGCCGATGTCGTGCTCGACGACGGGCGGGAGGTGACCGCCCATTGCCCAAACCCCGGCTCGATGATGGGCCTCAGCGATCCGGGACTCAGGGTCTGGCTGTCGCCCGCCGCCTCGCCCAAGCGCAAACTGCCGTTCACCTGGGAACTGGTCTCCTTCGACGACGGGCCGGAGGGACCGCATCTGGTCGGCATCAACACCGGCCATCCGAACCGCCTGGTCGAAGAGGCGATTGCCGCCGGTCGCATCCCGGACCTTGGCGGGTATGCCACGATCCGGCGGGAGGTGAAGTACGGCAAGTCGAGCCGGATAGACCTCCTGCTCGAGGACCCGACCCGCCCGAGTGCCTATGTCGAGGTCAAGAACGTCCACCTCTTGCGGCCCGATCGCCACAACGGCCGGGCGGCGGAGTTCCCCGACTGTGTGACCGCGCGCGGGGCAAAGCACCTGGAAGAGCTTGCGGACATGGTCGCCGCCGGCCACCGGGCGGCCATGGTCTATTGCATCCAGCGCAGCGACTGCGATCATTTCCGCCTCGCGGAAGACCTCGATCCGGCCTATGCTGTCGGGCTGTTGAGTGCGGTGTCGGCCGGGGTCGAGGTTGCGGCCCTGGCAACCCGCACCAGTATTGACGGGATAGACCTGGTCCGGCCGCTGCCGGTGGTGCTGCCCGATGGGCGGGCGGCAAAGCCGGGATCGTGAGTTGGACGCCAGCGCGTCGGCAGAACGAGGAACAGCGCCATCATGTACCGCGAACAGCAGCGCCCGCCCGTCGGGGATGCGCGGCAAATCCCGATCTTCGGGGAAGAGGGGTTCGAGGGCATGCGCAAGGCCGGCCGGCTCGCCGCCTTCGTGCTCGATCAGATCGCGGCGCATGTCGTCCCGGGTGTTTCGACCGGGGCCCTCGACAAGCTGATGGAGCAGATGATCCGCGACCATGGCGCGATCCCGGCGCCGCTGGACTACAAGGGCTACCCGAAGGCGACCTGCATTTCGGTCAACCACGTCGTCTGTCACGGCATCCCCAGCGACAGGAAGCGCCTGCGCAACGGCGATATCCTGAACATCGACGTGACCGTCATCCTCGACGGCTGGTACGGCGACACCAGCCGCATGTACACCGCCGGCGACCGGGTCGGGGTGAAGGCCCGCAAGCTGATCGACGTCACCTATGAAGCGTTGATGCGCGGGATTGCGGTGGTCAAGCCGGGGGCCACCCTGGGCGACATCGGGCACGCCATCCAGAGCTTCGTCGAACCGCAGCGCTTCTCCGTCGTCCGCGACTTCTGCGGCCACGGCCTGGGGCGCGTGTTCCATTGCGCGCCGTCGGTGGTCCACTACGGCCGGCCGGGCACGGGTACGGTGCTGGAGCCGGGCATGTTCTTCACCATCGAGCCGATGGTGAACGCCGGTCGCTACGAGACCAAGGTGTTGAGCGACGGCTGGACCGCGGTGACGGAGGATCGAGAGCTGTCCGCGCAGTTCGAGCATTCGGTCGGTGTCACCGAAGACGGGGTCGAGATTTTCACGCCCTCCCCCGCCGGCCACACCAAGCCGCCCTACGACCCAGCCACCTGACGCGGCCACCTTACGCGGAGCGATGCGCGCGCATGGCCGATGCCGCAAGCGACAGCCCCAAGCCCGCGCGCAAACCGCGCCGGGCGAGGGCCGCGGCTTCAGACCCGGCGCCAACGACGTCAGAAGGGCCGCAGATACAAGGGCCGGCGGCGCAAGGACCGCCGGTCGAACAGGCACCCGCTGTCAAGCCGACCGCCGGAGCCGCCGCGGGCGATGCCGCCGGGCACCGCCAGCGCCTGCGTGCCCGCTTCATGGACGGCGGACCGGACGCCGTCGCCGACTACGAACTCCTTGAACTCGTGCTGTTCCAGGCCTTGCCCCGGCGCGACGTAAAGCCGTTGGCGAAGCGCCTGATCCGCCGGTTCGGCAGCTTTGCCGGCGTGATTTCGGCGGAGGCCCGATCGCTGGCGGAGGAAGACGGGCTGACCGAAACCTCGGTCGCCTCGCTCAAGGTCATCCAGGCCGCGGCCCTCAGGCTCGCCCGGGAAGAGGTCATGGACCGGCCGGTGCTGTCGTCGTGGTCGTCGCTGATGGGCTACCTGCGCGCCGGCATGGCGCGGGAGGCGGTGGAGCAGTTCCGCCTGATCTTCCTGGACCGCCGCAACCATGTGATCGCGGACGAGGTCCAGCAGCGCGGCACCGTCGACCACACCCCGCTCTACCCGCGCGAGGTCGTGCGCCGGGCACTGGAACTCGGCGCCACAGCACTCATCCTCGTGCACAACCATCCCTCGGGCGACCCGACGCCCAGCCGGGCCGATATCGACATGACCCGGCAGGTCGTGGCCGCCGCCGCCAGCGTCGACATCACCGTCCACGACCACGTCATCGTCGCCCGCAAGGGCACGGCGAGCTTCAAGACGCTCGGGCTGCTTTGACGCTCACCGGACCGGGCGGATCGGGACCCACGGGATCGGCCGACCGCCGACCGACAGCCGGCCGTTGGCGATCGACACCACCGCGCGATGACGCGACAACCCGTCTTCCGGCGGCAGCTGCCCGAGGAAGCCCGAAAGCTGGCGCATGATCATCTGCGCGCCGACCGGCAGGCCGCCCCGCCGGCCAGCCAGACGGTCGAGACCGGTGAGCGAGAGGTTGATCACCCCCTGCGGCCGCATTTGCCGGTCAAGGCCGAGATCGGCATCAAGCTCCGCCGAAACCAGTCCCCAGGTCAGACCGGACGGCGCCAGGACCAGCCGACCGCCGGCATCGCGCCAGGCGATCAGGGCCTCACGGTCCGGCGTCTCCGGCAGGAAACCGGCGATCAGGAGGTCGAATGCGACATCCTTGATCTCGCGGCCAAGAGCTTCCGGATGACTGGGGGGCGGCTCCGGCAGGGCCACCGCATCGATGCCGAAGGTGACCAGCTGGCCCTCGTCGCTCTTCGCCGTCGCGAACCGGATCGGACCAGCCGCCCCATCGCCTGACCATTGCCCGGTGCCGACGAACCGCGCCTCGGCAATCGACAGCTCGATCTCGACCGGTTCGCCGTCCGCGTCGAGAGTGGCGGACAAATCGATGGCCCCGAGATCGAGTGAAACCGGACGCCCCTGGCCGTCGCGACCGCGCACGGTCATCCCTGGATCCGGGGGAATGGACAGGGTGAAGCGGTCGAACTCGTCGCCCCCGACCCCGATCAGGGCGAGCGGGACGCGAACGTCGCCACTACCGCCATCGTCGCCCTCCCCGCGCAACAACAGGCCTCTGAGTTCGCCAGAGCCGGGGCCCGCGAGCGGCGTCTCCCCCGGTGTCCATTCATAGACGTAGCCGTCGGCGACGATCTCCCCATCGGCCCCGCCCAACACCTGACCGTTGATCGGCCCGTCGAAGGTGGCGGTGACCGGCCCGCGGCCGAGCCGACTGGGCGCGATGGTGATCGCCGGCATCTTGAGCTGGAAGGCGGAGGCGGTATCGGTCATCACGACGTCGGTCAGGATCACCTGCGGCGGGCCGGGGTAGCCCTGGCGTGCCCGGCCGCCGACGGTGATCTGGCGGCCCTGGCTGCCCTGGGTCGCGATCATGTTGTCGACCAGTTGATTGATGCGGTTGGCGGCAGCCGACCAGATGACGCCGTGCCCGCCAACGCCCAGTACCGCGAGACCGGCAATACCGGCGACGATCCAGGTCGCAACCCCGCCGCGCTGGCGGGTCGTGGCCAACTTCGTTCGTGAGACCGTACTCATTGTCGCCTCCGCTGGCAGGTGACGAGGGATCACGCGTGCGGCGTCAGGAACGCCGGATCAATGCCGGTACTCGGGCGCCTCCCGGTCCAGGATCCTCTTCAGCGCCCGGAAATGGTGCAGCGACTGACCCTCTTCCTGGGCTGCCTGCTGGGCGGTATGGCGCACGACCTCCTCCGGCACGCGCTTCAGAGGCAGTCCGGTCGACATGGCGAGCACCTGGTTCTGGCACGCCCGCTCCAGGTAGTAGAGCCGGTCGAAGGCGTGGGCGACGCTCGGCCCGACCACGGTGACCCCATGGTTCGCCATGAACAGGACCTGACGGTTGCCCATGCGGCTGGCGATCCGGTCGCCCTCCGACTGGTCGAGGGCGAGACCGCCATAGTCGCTGTCATAGGCGATCTGATCGTGAAAGCGCAGCGCGGTCTGGTGGATCGGCTCCAGCGTTCCCCCTTCGACGGAGGTCAGGGCCGTCGCATAGGGCATGTGGGTGTGCAGGACGCACCGCGCCTGCGGTACCGCGGCATGGATGCGGCTGTGGATGTGGAACGCCGTCGGCTCGACCGCGTCGCCGCCCTCGACCGTGCCGTCGGGATTGACCAGAAGCAGCTCGGACGCGCGGATTTCGGAGAAATGGAAGCCCCAGGGATTGACCAGGAAGCGGTCGCCGGCGGCGGAAACGGCAAGGGAGAAGTGGTTGCACACGCCCTCGTTCAGGCCGAGGCGGGCGGCCCAACGGAAGGCCGCGGCGAGGTCGGCCCGTGCGTCCCGGATCTCGGCATCGCTCATGTCGCCCATGGCATCTTCCTTTGTCGTCACGACGGCGCGCAGGGGCCTCTTGCCCAGTGTCTCACGGCAGGCGCCCCTGGATGACGACCCGCTGGTGCAGGTCCTTGAGGAACCGGCTATCTTCCCGGCCGAAGTCGCCGCGCGCAATTTCCACCAGCATGCGGTCGAGGCGCAACTGCAAGCCGGCGGGCAGCCGCCGGGCGGCCATCAGGTCCACCAGCAACCGCAGGTCCTTGATCGAGCGCCGCTCGCGCGGGGAGAGGTCCGAAAGGTCTTCGTCTGCCGGGGCAGCCGCCCTGACGATCCCGGTCAAGACCGGTGCCGCGGCGGCCTCCGATGGGACCGACTGGACCTCGGGCTCGACGATCTCCGCGTCGATGACTTCCAACTCGGGAGCGGCCAGGAGGGCCATGCGATCCGGCTTGCGGGCCGTCGCCGGTCTCAGTTCGCGGCGGCCGGCTTCGGTAAGGGTGACGTCATAGGTCTGCCGCTGGCGTTCGGTAACGGCGATCCACCCGGCCCCTGCACACTCGTTGAGAGCGGTCCAGGCGAGACTGTCGTCCGGGTCGCCGGTGACCGCCCAGGACCCTGCCCGGTCGATCAGCTCCAGGACCACACGCAAGTGCTGCTCGATCGCCATTCCGCCGGCACCGCTCCGTTCAGGCCCCTGCAACGGAAGCCGGGGACGCGGGCCATGACGCTATCAGGTCACGCCGCGGGAGGCGATCAGCGCACGAAGATGTGCACTTCCGGGTTCTGCGCATCCGGGCTCGTCGCCGCCGACAGGCGCACCTGCTCGAGCGGCAGGCCGAGCTGGGTCAGCGTGCGCAGCACATCCTCGGCATTGCGCTTGGCATCCGACGCGGCGAGCGCCACCTGGGCCGGGTTGCCGGCCGACGGGCTGACCGCAATCAGCTCGAACCGGGCGTCCGGGAAGCGGTCGAGCGCCTGACTGACCGACTGGTAGACCGCTTGCTCGTAGTCGACGTTCGGTCGGTCGAAGCGGATCACCACCAGCGGCCGATCCGGCAGCCCGGGGCGCGGCACGCCCCCCGTCGGGTCGAATGCGCCGACCGGGGGAGAGGTCGGGCGGGCCCCCGGGATCGCCGACTGGCCGAAGCCGCCGCGTGCCAGCGCCCGCGGCGGGGCCAGCGGGGTGAACTGGGAGAAGGCGCGGTTGGCGAGCGACAGGCCGTAGAGTTCGCCGTTGTTGATCGCCAAGGTGAGGGTCTGGAGGTTGCGCCGCTCCGCGGTGACGTAGTTGCTCTGACGGTTGATGTCGTCGGAGATGTCGTTCAGCAGCCGGTCGATCTGCACCACCGTGCGGTTGACCTCATCCTCCAGCGCGGCGAGCTGGACATGGTCCTCCTCGAGCGCGCCGGAGAGGCCGTAGGTCGCGCGCACGTTCTCCAGGAGGAAGGCGGCGCGCGACGCGGCGGAGGCGATCTGGGTCGCCAGCGCGTTCAGGAGCCCGATGTCCTGGGTCAGCTGGTCGAGCTTCACCTCGGCATTGTTGCGCTGTTCGACCAGGATCGGGTTGCCCGGGGTCGAGCCGTTCTGGAGCCGGGCGCTGATGGCGCCGACGGTGTCGAAGTATTCGGCAGCGTCCTGGCTGGATCGCGCGCGAAGTTCCAGCAGGGTCGTCCGCAGGCCGGTGACCACGTCCTGGAGCGAGAGCAGCTCGGCGGTCATTTCCTGGATCGCGTCGCCGACCACGGTCCCGGTCGGCGGCCCGAACGCCTGCAGCGCCGCCTCGAACGGGGCACGGTCGGCAAGCGGCGGGGTCTGGGCGACCTGCGGCTCGCCGGGGACCGGTGCCGGCGGCGGGGTCTCGAACGCCTGGCGCGGCAGAAGCGGGTTCTGGCACGCCCCAAGAAGGAGCATCACGCCGAAGAGGGCGGAAATTGTCCGGAGCTCAGCCATGCGCGGTCGTACCTCACCTAAAGCGTTCGGGTTCCGGCCTGGCGGTGGCCAGGGAACCGCGACGTGCGCGACAACACCTGCGTGGGCCCGCAACCCCCGACCCGTCCCGCCGACCGCGTCGCCGTCCGATCCCGCCTGCGACCGCGCCTTCGGAGAAAGCGGGAAACGAGATCAAGTGAAGCGGCGCGAGCGGCTCTTGATCCGGTGCAATAGCACCAAGACTGTCGCGATCACCACCAAATGTTAACGCGTGCGGATACTAGCCATGCGACAAGAGGGGAACAAGGGTGCCCGGGCGGTCCCGGCCACAAAAGTGCCACGGATCAGTGGCCGATCGGCGACAGTCTGGGGACTCCCGTTCGGGACTTGACCCCGGGGACCGAAGCGCCCACTATCTTCGGCTCTGACGGCGAGTGATCGCTCGACCGGACGGCCAGCGCGCCCGTAGCTCAACGGATAGAGCATCTGACTACGGATCAGAAGGTTAGGAGTTCGAATCTCTTCGGGCGCGCCATTCTTCCTTCCTTCCTTGCCACCCCTTGAATTTCTGAGCTTGCTGCCGGCGGCCTGATGAAGGGCGAGCGGCGGGATCAGGCTGTCCCGGTCCGGGCACCACCCTTGCGCAGCCGGCTTGTTGGCTTGGCGCCCGCGTCACAGCGTATAGTATCCGCCGCACAGTCGAAGATCCCGCCCGCCAACAAGGGACGCGCCCGGACCATGCCCACGCTCAGCTACCTCAACACTTGCCATTTCGATTTCGGTGTCATCGAGCGCCTGCCCAAGGAACTGGGCCGTCTCGGCGCCAAGCGTCCGCTGATCGCGACCGACCCCGGCATCCGCGGCGCCGGCCTGCTCGACCGGGTGCTGGCGACCCTGCCGGAGGGGGCGGGCCTGCCGGTCTATGAGGACACCCCGCCGAACCCGACCGAAGAAGCGGTGATGACCGCCTTCGACCTCTACACGGCGGAGGGCTGCGATGCCGTGGTCGCGGTCGGCGGCGGCTCCTCCATGGACCTCGGCAAGGCGGTCGCCCTGCTCGCCGGCTCCGGCGGGCCGCTCGGCCGCTTCGACCCGCGCGAGGGCGGCCAGCGCAACGTCAAGGCGGTCGCCCCGCTGATCGCGGTCCCGACCACGTCGGGCACCGGCAGCGAGGTCTCCCTCGGCTTCGTCGTGATCATGAACGACGGCTTCAAGGCGACCTTCGCCAGCCCGAAGGTGATCCCGCCGGTCGCCCTGTGCGATCCGGAACTGACCCTCGGCCTGCCGCCGCACCTGACCGCCGGCACGGGCATGGACGCGATCACCCACTGCATCGAGGCGGTGCTGTCGACCTTCGCCAACCCGCCGGCCGACGGCGTCGGGCTCGACGGGCTGTGGCGCGGCTGGCGCTATATCAGGCGCGCGGTCGCCGACGGCTCGGACCGGGAGGCGCGCTATCAGATGATGATGGCCTCGACCGAGGGGGCCTATGCCTTCGTCAAGGGCCTGGGGGCGGTCCACGCGATGAGCCACGCCGCCGGCCGGCTGCCGGAGCCGCGCCTGCACCACGGCACGCTGAACGCGGTGATCCTGCCGACCGCGCTGCGTTTCAACGCGCCGGCCTGTGACGAACAATATGCCCGCCTGCGCCAGGCGATGGGCCTGGGAGAGGGGGCGGACCTCGCCGCCGCGGTCGAGGAGATGAACGCCGGCCTCGGCCTGCCGCCCAACCTCTCCGCCATGGGCCTGACCGGCGACATGCTGGATGGCCTGGTCGAGAATGCGGCCAAGGACCTGGCCGGGCGCACCAACCCGCGCCCGGTGACGGAGGACGACTATCGCGCCCTGTTCGTCGAGGCGATGGGCTGACCCGCCCGACCGCGTCCGAAGCCGGACGGGGCTCGGCCTGGTCGGCGGTCTTGCCGCCATGTGGATGCTGAGCGGGGCCGAGGCCGACCTGATCCGCGCCTCCGGGCGGAGCGAGTTCTGCTATCGGGCCGCCCCGCTCCCCTTCTCCGCGTCAGGGCAATCGCGGCTCGACTGGGAGGCGGAGATGCTGATCCGCGGGACCCGAGTCGCGCGCGCCGCTTGAAGACGCCGAACGCACGTGCTGCGACGACATGGCAGCGCTCGGTCGGTCTTGCTGTGCAGCGGACTGCGCCCACCTCACCATCGCCGCGTGAGGAAATTATGCCGCTGACAGAGATCTGCGCAAGTGACAGGAGCATGGTGATGAATGGCGCGAAAGAGACCGTCCCGACGCTGAAAGAAGCGCTTGAGCAACCGCGCAAGCATCGGGACATGGGACTGGCCCCGCTGCCGATGGACAATCACAGCAAGACGCCGGGGACCCCGAACAACCTGCCGCTCAGCTTCTGGGCGTCCTGGAACCTTCCGGACCGGCCGCGGCGAATAGCGCTCCTCCTCGACGACTGCCAGGAGGAGTACCGAGCCTATGCCGGCGGCATCCTGCCCAATCTTGAAAAGGTGCTGGGCGCGTTCCGGGCCGCGCGCGCGCAGAGCGACGGCGTGTGCATCGCCTGGAGTGCCTGGAGCCGACGGTTCGACGACGGCATCTCGAACGCGATGGACCGCTGGTACGGCCCCAGGGGCCTGAACCCGGACGACCCGGAAAACGCGGTCTATGTCTTTCAGGGAGCACCGGGGCTGAAGCCGCTTGCCGAGATCGCGCCGACGGACCGCGAAGTCGCGGACGGCTGGTTCTACCACGGCAAGCATCTCGACATGTTCTGGACGTTCGACGACCAGGGCCGCTCCTATCTGGATGAAAAGCTGAAAGCCCATCACATCGACACCATCGTGATCGTCGGATTGTGGACCGATGAATGCGTGCTGGCGACGGCCTATGCCGGAAGTGCGCGGGGGTATGACGTCGTCGTTGTCGGCGATGCCGTGGCCACAGCAACCGACAACCAGGAAATCGCGCTCAAGGTCGCCAACAGCACCGTCGCAAAGGTGCTGTCGACGGAGGAGGTGGTCCGCTACATGGAAACCGGCTTCGCGGTCGGCGAGCCCGGGGCGGTCAAGGGGACAACCCACCCTGACGGACGCAAGGAGGGCTGAAGCGCCCTCCAGCCAGTAAGAGTAAGCCTGCCGAGGCGGGCAATCCGCAACCCGATGAACCGACGCGCAAATCACCGTCGCGCACTGGTCCAATGCGCTCGGGATGTGCGCCTGGGGACAGGTATCGCGGCCGCCATCGGCCCGTTGCCGCAGAGGCAGCGGGCGTGCCAGTGTCCCGGGCACATCTGATGAGCCCGAGGAAACCCACGCGATGTCCGATCTCGCCTTCAAGTCCGCCGTCGATCTCGCCGCCGACATCCAGGCCCGGAGGGTCTCCGCGACCGAGCTTCTGGAGATGTACCTGGACCGCGTGGAGAAGCTGAACCCGCCGATCAATGCGGTCGTCCTGACCATGGCGGAAGAAGCCCGGGCCCAGGCCAGGGCGGCGGACGAGGAGACCGCCAAGGGCACCAGCCGCGGCCCCCTCCACGGCGTACCGATGACGGTGAAGGAGAGCTTCGACGTGGTCGGCACGCCGTCGACCTGGGGCTTCGAGGACTGGACCGACAACGTCCCGTCGGAGGACAGTGTTTATGTCGCGCGGATGCGCGCGGCCGGTGCCATCGTCTTCGGCAAGACCAACGTACCGGTGGCCCTGTCCGACTGGCAGAGCTTCAACCCGGTCTACGGCACCACCA